>JAEZJK010000030.1 GCA_023415835.1 Bacillota bacterium | reverse complement strand
GGCTATAAATGCATTAAAGATGGCTATTCGTAATCGTAGGCCTTCTAAGGGATTGATGCATCATTCCGACCGGGGAGTTCAATACGCTAGCAATGCTTATCAAGAAATTTTAAATAAATATGAGATGGTTTGCTCAATGAGTCGTAAAGGAAACTGTTGGGATAACGCTGTCATGGAAAGCTTTTTCAGTACATTAAAAACCGAATGTATCGACAATAAAATATATCTGTCCAGAGCTCAGGCTAAACGTGAAATCTTTGAGTTTATTGAGATTGATTACAATCGAAACCGCCGTCATTCTTCGATTGGTAGCATGACCCCGGAAAACTTCGAAAACCGAAGAAAAAGTGCTAAACTTTGTGTCTAATTTATCGGGGGAAACCCATTCTATTGACACGTTGAAATAAATATTCTAGAATTAATTAAGACGGATGTCCGAATTAATTAGAGGTGATTAGATGGATCATGAAACGGAAAAGTTAACTCAATCTCAAAAGATACTTGAGGCTGCCTTTAATTGCATATCAACCAAAGGTTATGCGAATGTTTCTTTACGGGATATTGCGGATGAGGCTGGTGTTGTCTTAAGTCAGTTGAATTATTATTTTAAAAATAAGGAAGGGTTATTTACTGAAGTTATTAAGACAGCAATACAAAAATATCTGTTGGAAATAGAGAATAATTTACAAAAAGGCGCCACCATTAAAGAAAAGATGTCTTTTTTAATTAAATATTTTCAGGAAATGCTAAGTGAAACTCCTGAATTATTCAGATTACTTTATGATTTTATCGGGATGTCCATGTGGTCGGATTCATTCGGTAAATTATTACGGCAATTATTTCAAGATCTCTCCGATTTAATTGAAAAAAATGTTTTAATGAATATCTCGGTAAATGGAAAATTTATGGGCTATTCTCCCCATGCCATAGCTCGGATGATTATCGGCGCATTATTCGGTATAACCATTCAGTCCATATTGGATCCGGAAAAGGATACTCTTTCCGATACTTTAAATATGATTCCAGTAGTGTTTGAATAAATATCATGATTTAATAGAAGACAAATATGAAGATTATTGCTTCCACTTAGGCAAAAATTTTTCAATTAATCCAGTCCCCCGATTTAAATAATTTCCCACCACGACTTGGCCATACTTTGGGTGAAGTCGTCGCCGGGGTGACTTAAGGGGTACTAATAGCGCTTTTTATGATTAATTTTAATTAGAGAATCATATTTAATAAAATTTTAAGTGATTCATATTTAAATTCGATTTATATAGGGAGATGTTTAACAAATGCGGATTTCGATAATGATCGCAGTCTATAAAGAGGCGGAATTGCTCGGGGATATTATCAAGAAACTCTTGGAAAATAATTATCAGGATAAAGAAATATTAGTTGCGGTTGATGGCGATGTTACACCGGATATCGAAACTGCCCTGGAACCATATCAAAAAAAGATAAACATATTTTATAACCAAGCCCGCTTGGGCAAGGTCGATTCATTAAATAGACTATGTTCCCATGCCACTGGTAATGCCTTTTTGTTTTTGGACAATGATATCGAATTACCTGATGATCAGGATTTTTTAAATAAATTGCATGATCAAATGCTTGAATTTGATATTGTAGAAATGCCTAAAGAGGCAATAACTAAAAACTGGTTTTCACGAATTGTCGGATATGATTTTTTAGGCGCCGCCATTTCAAATCTTCTAGCAGCCAAACTATTCCATAAGAATCTCTTTTTAAACGGGGCAGCCTTTGCCATCAAAAGGAACGTTTTTGAAGAGTTGGGCGGATTGCCAAAAGTGGTTAATGAAGATTGGGAGTTGATGCTTAATGCCTTTGGAAAGGGAAATAGTTATGGGTTTCCGGTTGAACTGAAGGTTAAAAACAGTGTTCCCACAACTATTACCGAATGGATTGAACAAAGAAAACGCTGGGCGTTGGGAGCGCATTACTGGCAAAAACAAATAATCGAAGACTTAAAAAGGGTGTTCAAAGGATTTCCAATCATTTTCACGGTACAGTTTTTGATGCTGATTCCGTTGATCGCCGGCTTAATATTCTGGAAATTCGCGTTCTTAGAGCAGATTATCCTCTTAATCTCGATCCTGCTCAAACAATATCTTGGCGTTAACATGGGCGCTTTATATTTTGTTTCTTATCTGTCGGTTTTCTTACACGGTGGACTCTCAGTCATCATGGCGCTTTTAACCGCGGGCACGGTGTTTTTTATATTTTCCCGGATTCTGAGGTTCCGTTTTAATATCTTGGAGTTTATACTTTATTATTTGATATACTTCCCGGTTTTAGTATCATTTTATATCTTTTTCGGAATTAGCGTTGCTTTTTGGCAACCAAGATTCGATTGGAAGGTATAACAAAACCAATTCCAACTTATTTTTACTTTCAACTTTAGTAAAATAGCAAAGCATAACCCAATTCGTACTAATGATTTTGGTCTAAAAGAAGTAGCAAAGCTTTTGGTTAGTGGACTAAGACTGGAGAAGCTGTAGAAATACTCGAGGGTTGGATTTACTAGTTGAGAAGATAGGTCTGCAAGGTAGGCCCATGAAAAAGACTTAATTTGACGGATTTTATGACCGTCAAATTTTATTTTGTCAAGAACTTCTAGAAAATAGCGCTGATTGAGCCACCATGAAGTTATTTTGAAGAAAATCAATTATGTTTTATCTTATGTGATGGGAGGACAATTAGGAAGCAATATCCCAATGGGGAAATTGCTAGAGTAAAATTCGCCAATTTTGAGGCATCAGTATTTAATAGGGGACAATTATTGGATATCGCTCATTTGTAATTGTGGTATTATAGGAATCGGGCCTCAAAGGTTCGAAGCCGGGCTTTTGAGGCGGAAAGATGGACCTCGAAGGTGGAACGTTGGTCATTAAAGGTTCGGAGTCGGGCTTTTGGGGTGGAAATTTGGCCGGCGAAGGTGGAAGATTGGACCTCGGAGGAGGAAACTTGGACCTCAAAGGTGGAATGCTGATCCCCGGAGGCGCAAATTTTTGGACCTTAAGGGTGGAACGTTGAACCTCGGAGGAGGAAATTTGTTCCGTAAAGATTCAAAGTCGAGCTTTTGAGGTGGAACGTTGGACCTTAAAGGAGGAAACTTGGTCCTCGAAGGTGGAACGTTGGACCTCAAAGGTGGAAACTCGAACTTCAAAGGTCCGAAGCCCAAAGTCTAGAAGGAACAAAACAAAACCCCGGTGTCGTGTTGGTAACTTGACGCCGGGGTTTATACTGTCTATTCGCCGGCCGCGGGTTTTTCCTTCCGGCTCCGGCCGGGGAAACGGTCAGCCAGATCGTTATAGATGGTCTCCGCTTTCTGATTACTTGAACGCGTGGCGTTTTTGACGGAACTGTAAAACATCAGGCAGGCGGATAAAGCTTCGCTGCCGGAGACGGCCATGGTGTCCGAGAGGGCGTTGGTAATTTGCAGCATCGGCTGGTAGATGGAACGGATGGTCTCCACCGCAGTGACGTCGACGGCCAACTCTTCGACGTTGACGAAGGGCGGGACTAGGTCGGGGTTGGTTTGGCAGTATTCCAACGATTTTTGGACGAAGGCGACGGTCTTGTCGCCCATTTTCAGCAGCTCCTGCCGTTCCTCGGGTGTAAGCTTTGTAAGGCGGGGCATCAGTTTGGTTTGGAGGGTGGCGAGGTTAGCTAAAATTTTGTAATTTTACCACTTTGACCAATGCCCGCCGCGGGTTAAAACCCACGGCTATCAAAAACCTTACCGGTTAAAACCGGTATAAACCCTATATAATTCGGGCGAAGGCCTCTCTCTAGCTCTTCCCCAACGAAGATTTTCGTAGAAGCGGAATCAGTGGGAGAGTAACCTATGCCTTCGGGGTCTAAAAGCTTTTAGAGATCAACGGTTAGGGTTACTCTTCCACTTGAATTAGCTTCTCGAATCTGCTTTCCAGGGGAAGAGCAAGAGTTAGGTCGCTTTTAGGCCTTAATGTTATAAGATTTTCATCCACGGATTGACTGATATTTATACCATCCACCATCTCATAATCCGTAAAATCCCGACTAATCTTGGTTCTGGACTAATGTTTTAGCCTCTAATACCCAACAAACCAAAATAGTCATAAAAATAACAGGACACTCACGAAAATTGGGAAAAGGGAAAAATAAAACTATTTCAGGTGTAATTATAAAAGATATATCAAAGTGCTTCGGGCTATTTCTATGTACGATATTTTTGCCTTGAGGGTGTCGCGCCACACCCTCAAACTCCCGGCGCAGGGCGGATTGCCGCCCTCGACCCCGCAATAGCTCCGTGTCATCCTGACACTCCGAAGGAAAGGCTTGCGCCATTTAAATAGACTCCTGCATCCGTGCAGTCGTCTTCAGGGTAGGTTCAAGACGCCGATGGCGTGGAACATCCATGTTCCCGTGCCACGCGCCCGACTTCCTGTCGGCCGGTGTAACTCAGACTTTGTGTTTAAAAACTTACATAAATGGCTTTCGTTCAGACTCCAAGGATGGAGTCTGGCGACGGTTCTATACAGGACGTATAAAAGTGGTCGCCAACGGAAGGATTTACTTGGTTGACAGTCAGTTTGCCATGGATGTATGGTTCAGGATGGACCGAACTAGCGGAGGACATGGAGGTCCGAGAGCGGGCGGCGGCATTCAAGAACCGGGATGAATGAAGGAGGGTCCGGGAACCATGGGTTCCGTGGCGACTTTTTGGTTCTTTTTGGTCGGTGCAAAAAGAATTCGCCGTCGAAACCGTGAGCCCACATAAAGTTCAAAGAATGGATTTCGAATTTTAAAAACACACCCCAAACAATGTTTTTCCGCGTAATGTGCTACGCATAAAGCGTAACGATCCCAAACGCAAAGGACTGATCCCTATGCCGACTTCCATCAACATATACACCCTCAAACAAATTCGTCTCTCCCACCACCGTTACGATCTAGATCTCCAGATCACCAACTCCCAAACCTGCCACCATCTGTTAGATCTCCTCCTCGACCTGAAAAGCGAACCCGTCGAAAAGTTCGGGATAATCTCCCTTAACACCAAATATAAAATTACCGGCCTTCATATCTTGGGCCAGGGTAGCCTCGAATCCGTTACCGTCGAACCCCGGGAAGTCTTCAAAGCGGCCATGACCAATAACGCGTTTGCGATCATCGCTTTCCACAACCATCCCAGCGGCGACCCGGAACCCAGCGCCTGGGATCTGGCGATCACCAGGAGGCTCAAGGACGTGGGGGAGTTTTTGAATATCAGACTGATCGATCATATTATCATCGGGGAAGGGAAGTATTTCAGTTTGAAGGAGGAGAAGTTAATCTAACCGTTAAACGGAGGGGCTAATCAACTTTCAGTGCTAAACAGGGAACTATCCCCTATCACACATTTTACTTTAATCTTTGAGGAAAATGGCTTAAAATTGAAGCAAGTGGCATATTTAGGGAGTTGGCGGGACTATTTTTTTTAGGAGTGTAACGACATGAATAAAAATGTAGTCAATTGGCGCGGCCCGTT
Source organism: Bacillota bacterium (assembly GCA_023415835.1). Lineage (GTDB taxonomy): Bacteria > Bacillota > UBA4882 > UBA8346 > UBA8346 > JAAYHS01. Next base: position 3,551 of record JAEZJK010000030.1, on the reverse strand, counting down.
TTGGAAATTGGCCGGACGGATACCCCTTTCGAAACTCAAGGTTTTTCACCAGTTACTAGTGATTATCATCATCATGATCCTCTTCTTTATCATTCAAGGGGTTACCGGAGTCTATATCAACGACCGAATGCAAAAGTCCAGTCTGGATATTGCCAAAATCAGCACCAACCGGTTTAATAACGTAATTATCATCAAAACCTATGTGGAGTTAATTGAGAAGGAATATATTAAAGTCCTAACCGGCAGGGGCGGGATGCGTTTTTTAATTAATGAAACGGAAATCCAAGGGCTCCCCCGGATCGATACCGAAATGGCCCCGGCCGCCAAGGCTTTAAGTGATGTCGCTCCCGAAGAAAGCAGCCAAATCCTGACCAATATCGCGGCCATTCAAAAACTAATCCGTTTGCCGACGAGTGAGGCCAATTACGCCGCCCTTAAAAGGGAGCTCAATTCGATTAGTATTTCAATCGATACCGTAACCAGCAAATCAATTAATGCCAGCTATGACGCAATTACCCGGAATTCTAACTTCTCCGCCGCCTCAAAAATAATTACGATCATCATTAGTCTAATCGCCATCGGGATCATCGGTATCATTTATGTTTTCATGTTATCGCGCACGATTACCGAGCCGATTAAGAAGCTAACCGCCTATTCCATCGAGATTGCCAAGGGAAATTTTCAAACCGAAAAACTCAATATCAATTCTTCCGACGATCTAAACATTCTCGCTTTTGCTTTTAATAAAATGGCGGCCAGTATCCAAAACATGATTGCGGAGATCACCGAGAAATCCAATTTAGAGCGGAAACTTTATCAAGAGGAAATGAAAAATCTGAAAATAGCCGAGCAACTTAACGAAGCCCGTTTCCTGGCATTGCAATCTCAGATCAATCCTCATTTTTTGTTTAATACCCTCAACACCATCATGCGGAAATCCATGTTTGAAAAGGCCCAGGAGACCACCCAGTTAATCCAAAGCCTTTCCGATATTTTCCGCTATAACTTGCAAAGCTCAACTAAAGAAGTTTTGTTAGAGGAAGAATTGGCGGTCGTTAAAAAATATGTCCATATTCAACAAACCCGTTTTGGTTCCCGGATCGGTTTTGAGATTGTTTGCCGTGATCTCAGCGGCGTTCAGATCCCCCGTTTCATCATCCAACCGCTGGTTGAAAATGCAATCATCCACGGGCTCGAACCAAAAGTGAACGGAGGGACCGTCCGGATCAAAACTTATCGGAAACAAAACGGAATTTATCTAAAGATCATCGATAACGGGGTTGGGATCCCAAAAGGTCAAATAAAATCCATTTTAGCCGGCAGCGACGAATTCGATTTAAAAGGCCAAACCACCGCGATCGGAATCAATAACGTCCGTGACCGGATGATTCTTTATTATAAAAACCCAACCTGTTTTCGCTTACAAAGTAAATTGAATTTCGGAACGGTGATTACGCTCCGAATAACCAAAAGCTTTGAGGAGGATCGGCCATGTATCGGTTATTAATCGCTGATGATGAGCAACTGGAGCGGGAAGCCATCAAGTTTATTATCGGAGAAAACTTCCCGGGTATTTTTGAGATCGGCGAAGCCGCCAATGGCCTGGAAGTGGTGGAGATAGCCGGCTCTTATAAGCCGGATCTGATTTTTTTAGATATCCAAATGCCCGGGATAAACGGCCTTCAAGCTGCCTCCCAAATCAGCGGAGCGCTGCCGGAAACCAGGATTATCATTGTTACGGCTTACCATTACTTCAATTATGCCAAGGAGGCGCTGTCCCTCGGCGTGGTTGATTACATCACCAAACCGGCCCCGCCCGAAACGGTTGTCGCAACGGTGGAGCGGGTAATCGCGAACATTGAATCGGAACACTTCAGAGATCGCCTCACCGAGGAAAGAGAACGGAGGCTCCAGCAAATTACCCGTTATTTTGAGGATGATCTTTTGGTATTAATTGCTTACGGCGAAATTGATGATCAAGAAATTGAAGAATATTTTGAGATCTTAAACTCAAATTACCAGGCCTTTTTATCCGTAGTGGCCTCTGTTTTTTATCAACCTGTTCCCGGTGCAAATGGCTCAGGGGTTGAAAAAAGAATTCTAAATAAGCGGTTAGTGGAATGGTTGAAAAATTACTTTCAAAAAACCGGTTATCATGCCTTTATCCGCTCGATCGGGACGGAGATCTATCTCATGCTTCTGTTTGAGGAATTCCCGGATGAATATCGCTTCCGCCTGATGGGGATGGAACTCTTTACCGAGTTAAATCAATGCCTCGCCAACGAACTGGAGATCACATTGAGTATCGGAATTGGCAGAGTATCTAATTCCGTACGCGATATTTATCAGGCATTTTTCGAGGCCAAGCGGGCCTTGCGCTATGAAACGGAACCCGGTTCGATTATCAGTTACGGCGATATTCAAAAAGGCAACCGGCGAACCGCCTATCCGCAAAATAAAGAAGAAAGGCTTTCCCAGTGTATTTACAGAGGAGATCGTCTCGGCGCCGAGCAACTATTGGAGGAGCTGTTGGAATGGGCCCTGGATAACTTCTCCCATTTTGAAGTTTACCGGCAAAAGGTATACGAAATGTTATTGGCGTTGCTTTGCGGAACTTACACCAATGCCCACCTAACCGAGTTTGATATTAACACGGAGGAACTCCGCCAAAATATCAGCTTACTCCATAAAAAAGAGGATATCTATCTTTTCGCCAAGGATTACCTGTTAAAAAAGGTAACTGAAATCAACACGATTAAAGCAACGCGAGCCAATGCCCTATTGACTATGGCCATCGACTATCTGGAATGCAATTATCAAAAAGATTTGTCATTGGAAGATGTAGCTGTTTTCATTCAAATCAGTCCTTTTTATCTCAGCAAAATTTTTAAAAAGGAATTGAATGAGAACTTTATCGATTATTTGACGGGAATTCGCATCCGCAAAGCGAAGGAACTGTTAGCCAATCCCATCCTGACTATCAAAGATATTTGTTATCAGGTAGGTTATAAGGATCCCAACTATTTTGCCCGCGTCTTCAAGAAAATCACCGGAATAACCCCGACTGAGTATCAATCACAAAATTTAAAATAATGTTTACGAAATTGCAATAATGTGCTATGATTACCAATTTTCTATAGAGGCCGAAACGATTTCGATTTTGAATTATTTACTCATAATACGAAGTCATACCGACTTCAAAAAAAGAGGAGGAGTAGTAGTGAAAAAGTTCAAGTGGTTAAGCGTGCTCCTGGTTTTAGTAACTGTCCTCGTTCTTTTTTCGGTTTGTCAGGGTGCTCCAAAGCAAATAACCTTGCAGATCATCGACGTGGCGGGCAGTAAGCAGATGGTTGGGGGAGCGGTCGACGCCTTCGCCGCCCAAAATCCCAATGTTAAGATTGATTACATCATTGGAACTGCCCCAGAATTACCGGCTAAGATTAAGGCGCAACAAATGGCCGGTAACGTTGAGACCTGCGTGGTGCTTACCGGTTATGACGCTTTGGGCGCCGGTTTCGTTCAAAAGATTTGGGAGCGAATTATGCCGGAAC
>JAEZJK010000053.1 GCA_023415835.1 Bacillota bacterium | reverse complement strand
AAAACGCCAGAGCTTGTGTCAGACGTTTGTTGGGGTTAGGCCTTACCGAAGTCATTGTTTGGAATAACGGCGCTAAACCAATTCCGGAAGCGACTCATAATATTACAAATTCCGAAAACATTGGGCCAATGGGCAAACATCTCGGGGCTTTAAATACAACCAAACCTTATGTATTAGTTATCGATGACGATTATTTATTGACCAAAGCCGGTTTGACCGCTTTGCGAAAATGGGTCCTGCGTTATCCGGCGGTAGCGCAGCAAGGCAGTAGATTTAAACCTCCTTTTAATAATTATACCAAACGGGATTTATACCTGTCCCAGAGAATAAAAACCCCGTATAAAGTGGATCTGGTGATGCCCAATAAGGGAATGATGCTTAAAACCAGCTTGTACAAACTCATTCCCGACCATTGGTCCTGGGAAGCGCTGAAGGTTTTAAGCCCGAATATTTTTACCACCGATCTTTCCGCTAGTTGCGCTATATGGGATTTAACAAAAGGGCATCCTGCTATCGTACCGGTAGCCAAAGGTTTCGAACAACTACACGATGAAGCTCCCAAAAAAGCCCTGCGCCGCCAGAAGAACATCTTTCATGAAAAATCCAAAATTCTGCGCTGGTTGGTGTCGCATGGGTGGAAGATGATGAACAAAAAGTAGGATCCTGGTTGGAGATTGGAGGATTGAAAATGGATTACGAAGTTTTAGATAACATTATTACGCGCCACAAGGTATTAAACTTGGTCGACCAAATACAACCCTTACAAAAAGGCCAATCACCTGAAAAAAAATACCTTTTGCTCAGTGACAACCAGGAAAAATTCATCTTGCGTGTGGCAAAAATCGGAAGATTTCATAAGTATCAAAAAATGTTCAATATTATCCGTTATTTTTATAAAAAGGGAGTTAAGTGTTTGAAACCGGTTGTCTTTGATAAAACATCCGGTCATAAATACTGCTATACAGTTTTTGAATATATTGAGGGAAAGTCGAGCGAATCCATTCTACCTAATTTAACAAAGAATGAGCAATTAGAGATTGGAATCGCCGCCGGTACGGAATTGAAAAAGTTGCATAAATTAAAATGCCCTAAAAAGACTAAGGATTGGTTTGACAAAAGGTACCCCAAATTTTTAGCGGACTTAAAAGCCTTTAAAAAGCTAGATCTTTCTTTTTATAAAGAGAAATATGTTGTGGATTATATTAACAACCATGTTGATTTGATGAAAGGAAGGCCGTATCGGTTTCTACACTATGATTACGGGGTGCGAAACATTATCATTCATAATAATAAATTTAACGGAGTTATTGATTTTAATGGATATAAATGGGGCGATCCTATCCATGATTTTTATAAGCTGCCTTGGGGAAGTAAAAGTTGTAGCGTTCCCTTTGTTAACGGCGAAATAATCGGTTATTGCGGGGGACGGCCACCCGATACTTTTTGGGAAATGTATAACCTATATGTAATGATGAATTTGCACCGTAGATTGGCCTGGGCTTATCAAAAACAGCCGTTAAGGTTTCCGTTAAGGTTGAAACTGATTGAAGAAATTGTCAAAGAGCATGATTTGAAATCAAATAAAGAACCGAAATGGTTTACCTATTAGTACCGTGCTCACTTCTTCGGCATCTGCCGGAATAGTAAAAAGGAAATTTATTTGTAAAAAGATCTTCGAAAGTCAAAAGTTTAGTTATTTGAGGATTAAGATGGCTGACATCTAGAAAAGGAGCATTCCATATGTCTTTAATTAAGATTCGGTCTTGGGGCAGAGTAGCGGGATTATGATATGAATAAAGAATATTCAACCAATGGTCTCCATCATGTTTATTCAATTCCGACTCTTTTGTTGACGGTAGTGTATCAATTGATCCCCTACTGTAATGAAGGATAAAGGTATCTGCCGCTATATAAGCGCCATAACCGGCGACCCTTGCCCTTAAACACCATTCCCAATCATCGCCGCGTAATAAAAAGTTCTTATCAAGCCCGCCGATTTTTTCTACCACCGATCGTTTTAAAACTGCGCATGCGAAACATAATACTTTAGCTTCGATGTAATCTCCGCTATATTGCTTCTGAAAATCACGGGCAAATTCTTGTAAATCTTTATCAGGAGGATATTGAAATTGAAGTTTACCAAAGTTATCTTCATAACTTTGATCAAATAATAAATGGCTGGCAATACGGGTGCCTCCAATTATTGGGCCAATAGCCGCAGCGTCTGGAAGTATTTCGAAATATTTGAGTATGTTTTTTAGCCAATTTTCTGTCACTACTACGTCAGCATTTAGGATCGCATAATAATTTCCTTTTGCTTCAAAAATTCCTTGATTTACCGCTCTAGTAAAAAATTTATTTTTTTTATTAAAAATAATATTTAACCTTTTCATCCATTTATTGTTTTTTACCGTTTTCCGATAGTTTTTTAGCCATGCTACTGAACCGTCTTTGGAGGCATTATCAATAATGATCAGTTCATAAGGGCAATTAGTATATTTTTTTAGATGAGCAAGACAATCTTTTAAATAATCTAAAGAATTATGAGTTACTAAAATGATGCTAACAAGCATATTTGACCCTCCTATCATCTTTTTAAACAGGCGAATTCGGAAAATGCGTTATTTAAATAAGAAAATCGTCCGGTTTCATACATCTCTTCGCTACAATTTTTAAGTTGATTATAAGTAATTTCGCCCCATAAGTATTTTCGATGTTCCCAATCAAGCGCATATTCGCCGCGATTGCCATAACGCGCCAATATATTGTATTGTTCGACTGCCATGATTTCAAAATACTTTAAGAAGGACGCCATCTCCGCTCGTCCTTCCGATTTTACGATATTATAATCAGCAATCACTTTACTATAGCGGTAATAATTCCAACCAAAATGGGTTAATCCAATTAAGTATACCGGCAATACCGGAAATTGCCGGCAAAATTTTTTGTAATTCAATAATAGCTCATTTTTTCTTTCTTTCCACTGACGGGGATGTTCTTGATGAATATTGGTCGGTTCCGTACATTTAAATTGCGCTCCGTTTTGGTATAACCGATATCCAAGTTGCCAATCATCCATACCCCATCTACTAAAAGTTTCATCAAAACGGGTTTCTTTTAAAGCCTCTTTGCTAACGGAGCAATTGCGCGTAATAAAAAACAGCCAGGGTACAGGGTAGTCCAGTAGATTTAATCCATATTCATGAACTATCTTGCTAATTTTGTCAGCCCATTTAGGATAAAAAACATATTTAAAGATTTTACCGCTAAGGACATCTTCTTTCTTAAAAAGCGGGATTGTTTTTTCTATATGTAGCGGAAGTTTGCTCTTCAATTTTTGATGTTGATTTAGAAATGCGTTTAGTAGTTTTTGGGTAACAGGATCAAAATCATTTCGAACAAAAGTAAAGATACTAGGCCATTTAGACATACCGCTTACAACCGTATTAGCGGTATTTTGGTATTGTTCAACATGTGAGCTGATAAAATTAGGATAACAAATAGTGTCTCCGTCACAAAAGATGATTATATCTCCTTCGGCAACGTCCAAACCACGGTTCCTGGCAATGGTCCGGTCTTTTCGTTCTTTTAAATCCACCATTTTCATGCTTAAATCAGTAAATTGTTTGGTTATTGCTTGGGATGTGCCATCGGTTGAACCATCATTAACGATCACTAACTCAAATTTTGTCTTAGGATAAATTTGACCACTAAAAGAAGCTAAGTTCAAAAGTAACTCGTTTTTTATATTGTAACAAGGAATAATTACACTAACATTCGGTTTTATAGTTTTCATCCATACCCTGCTTTCAGTAGAAAATCCGGTTTAATATTTTATGCTATGAAGTGAGCGTTCACACTAAACAACCTCGTGGTAACGGTAGACTAATAATTTAATATTGGCAACAACTTTCAAAATAACATATGATGAATTAGAGGGGATTGTGCCGCCAGGCGTATGTTTACGAATAGTCGTCCACGTCGATTTCCAATGAACCAAGCGAATTAAAAATGTTTAACTCGAAAAATAAAAGGGTGGCCTTGTAGCGTGAACCAGGGAATCAAAGCCGCTCAAGGCCAATATTTGCTCTCCTAACTCTGATGTGGTGGTTACCGATGGTAGGCGTGAGCCATTTAACCGCCCATTTTATGATGCTGCCCAATCTGGGATCGTAGTTCCGATTGGATATGGTCTCTGGCTTGACCAAGATTATCAAAGATTGTACGGCAAACCGGACAATTTACGTAACGATTCGGTAAGTTTGGAATAATTCGCCTGCAATCTATACCGTAGTTATCAAGGGAACTATACAGACGCCAAATCTTATTGATTCTTGTATGGCGTCTCAGGAAAGGTTTTTTATGGAATTGGTTTATACGATGAAAAATACTCTAAAGTGGTGCCGGTTTGGATATTCTTCCCGGGCTGGTTTGGGTTACCGTTATATGTGGGATTGAAAAAGGGGAGCAGGGAATCTAGACTAATTTAGATTTTTTTAGTTTTTAAAAGAGGCCTTTTTATGGTTAGGGACTAACTCTTTTAAGGTTTTCCATCCCTGGGGATTGGATTTAAAGATAGGAGTGTATTTATCCCCCCAGCATTTTAAAGTGTCAAATAAAATCCAGTCCAAAGCGTTTAAGTAGATTTCTTTTTGATTGGTTAAATTCCCGGTGTGTTTATTGTAAATATATAGGACTTGATCAATCCAATGAAAACGGTAATGTTCGATCAGTCGCGTTAAAACTCGAATATCCTCCGCATAGCGGCCTTCGTAGGGATCATCGGTAGGCCAGCCTCCGATCGCCTTCAGGGCCGAAGTACGGTAAAAACGCGGCCGCAGGGTCTGTTTGGCCGCTAAAAACTGGTATCGATCCCGGTAAGGGCGGCCTTTCCTCAAAACACTCTTAGTGATCCCCCCTTCATTATCCAGTGATGTTTTCAGGTAATTGCCATAAATCACCGCTACATCTTTAGGTTGTTTTTTGGCTTCTTTGACCAGTCTTTCAAGAGTAAAGGGGAGAAATAAATCATCGCTGTCCAGCTGGATTAGATAAGGTGTGTCGATTTGCTCCAAACCGATGTTTAAGGTTCGGGATTGGCCGAGATTGGTTGAATTGCGAATGATAGTAATGGGCGTATCCTTAGGGACGTTAGTTTCCACAACCGCTATGGTGTTATCGGCCGATCCGTCATCTACCAAAATGATTTTCCAGAGGCGGTAGGTTTGATTTAAGACGCTGTTTAAAGCTTGACAAATATAATGTTCCCGATTATAGGTTGGAATTAAAACCGTTACTTCAGTTTGCATCAGTTTCACCCACCGCAGATAAAGCTTTGAAATCTTTCTTTCTGATTGTATATTCTTTTTAATGCTTCCGTTTCCAGTTTTTATACAGCTTTTGATCGATTTCTTTGACATGTTTGAGAAAATTCTTTTTTAACCCCTTTTGTTTTAATTGCTTTAACATGATTTTGGGGTATGGTTGCCGGAACCGCATTAAACTAGTAGGGTCAATTGGACGGAGGATTTCATTTGGAGTAATGATAACATTTGTTAAACTGGTATCGAGACGTTTATAGCCAATCACTTTAAAATTCCTAATTAAATCTACCAATTGACGAGAGATTGACACAGTGAGAGGATTGCTTTTTAAATATTTTTTCAAATCAATACCATCAATATATTCTAGAATTATATAATCTTTACCCCTTTGATATACTTTAGGGAAAATTCCTTCTTTTCTTTCAGCTTTTTTTAAATTTGTCAATTCCCTCTTTAAATATTTTTTATCTTTATAGATTTTAATACAACGGGAATTATCAATAAAGAAGACTTTACCATGATGGCCTTTAGCCAAATATTTTAGATTTTCTAATCTTAATCCATCAGGTAAATGCATAGTACTGCCTCCTGATTTAAAGTTATTTATCTATGCCTCTTGCTTTATTTTAATTGAGTTTTTAACCAATTGATCGTATTATGCAATCCTTTTTTAAGTCCAGTTGCCGGTTCCCAACCAGTCAGTTTTTTAATTAAATTAAGGTCGGGAATTCTAATCAATGGTTCAAATTGATATCGTTCGACGCAGACAGAGCCGACAGATTCGTTATCCAGCATCTGATTGATTAATTGGGCCAAATCCAGTATCCGAATTTGTTGTTGACTACCGATATTTATTACCAATGGATGAGATTCCTCTTTAATCAATAAGATAATAGCTTGAATAAAATCATCGATATAACAAAAAGTCCGGATTTGAGTCCCGTCGCCGTTAATTTGGAGAGGTTCCTTTTTGATGGCCCAGGTAATAAAGTTGGGAATCACCCGCCCATAATTGGTGTTGACATCCATATTCGGTCCATAAACATTGAAAGGCCTGACGATCGTGTATCTGATTCCGTAATGACCACAGAGGTGCCTGGTCAACTCTTCGCCAAAGCACTTACCGACGGCGTAAGGGCTACGGGGTTTACCCAAGATCAACCGGCTGACAGTTTCTTCCTCACTAAGCCCCCGGTATGGAATACAGTCGTAAACCCCATATACTTCAGAGCTGGAGAAATAAAGATAACCGGCCTCATTTTTACGGGCAAGCTCAATCAGGTTTTTAACGCCATCGGAATTAACGGTCAAGGTAGCAATTGGCTTTTTTTCATAATCAACCGGGTTGGCTAAAGCGGCTAAATGGCAAATAAAATCGAAATCCTCTCTCAGTTTGGGAATAGTATCAGAGATATCCGTTTCAATAACATTCAACCTTGGGTCATCTTTAACTTCAGCTAAATTATTGAGACTGCCTGTGGAAAAATTGTCGAGAACCACAATTTTTTCAACATGTCTCAAGCGGAGTAGTTTCTTAATTAAATGACTACCGAGGAAACCGGCCCCACCGGCTATTAAAAACCTTTTATATCCAAAAGTATTATTTAGCACGGTTTTGCCTCCTAATTCAAAAATTATCCCAATTTGCCAAATTAATTCAACATTTATGGTCATAAGTGATTAGTAAAAAAACCTACTTAACTTTCTTTTTGGTCGATTTATTATCTTTTATTTTTTTAATCGTAATAATCCCCAATCGTATTATAGTTTACGCTGTTTTTAACTTAATGTGTTATGATCCAAGCATTATTAAGGGTTACATATTAAGTCAAGTATTATCAGATCCTCAATAACCATAAAATCTTGTTTCCGGGATTATTGCTTATTTCAGATAGACCGGAAAAAACATACAATAATGTAACTAAAGAGGGGTGATTCACATTGCCTGACAAAAGGAACCTTGTTGTTCCCAATGAATGGTTGGATCAGGACGGATATGTGCCGCCGGAAGTAAAAACTTTGGCCAATCAGACGCTAACTCATTACGAGATGACCGTCTTCACCATGAAGTTAATTACGACCAAGCCCGATAAAGGAGGGGCGATCTGGCGGCTGGAAACGAGTAAAGGGACTCGAAGTTTGAAACTATTGCACCGACCGTCGGCAAGGAGCCTTTTCAGCATCGGCGCCCAGAATTACCTTTCCCGTCGCGGCGCGCGGGTGCCACCCTTGGCGCCAACCAAAAATGGGAAGTTGTATGTGGAATTAGGGAATAAATTATGGATTGTCAACACTTGGATTAAACCTTTGACCCAGGCTTCCAAGATTAATCTGGATGGAGCCGAAAAACTCTGTTACGGGCTGGGCGAGTTTCACAAGTTGTCCCGGGGTTACCGGCCGCCAATCGGCTCTAAAAAGCCGTCGCGCTTATCCCGTTGGCCTGAGTATTATAAAAAGATCATTAATAAGATTAACTGGTTTAGAGTTTTGACCCAAGCCTACAATGATGCGCCCGCCAGTTCATATTTATTATCGGTTGTGGATCGGTTTGAAAAACAAGCTAAAGAGGGTTTAATACGCCTCCAACAATCAGCCTATGCTAAATTAGCGTCCCGCGGCGAGAAATATTGGGGCCTAGTCCATCAAGACTATGGATGGTCCAATGGCCAGCTTGGCCAAGGCGGGGTGTGGATTATCGATCTTGATGGGGTAGCTTTCGATCTGCCCATCCGTGACCTACGTAAATTAATCACCAGTACCATGGATGATTTCGGAGAATGGGAACTAAAGTGGATTAAAGGAATGATCGGCGCTTATCATCAAGCAAACCCGATAGAACCAGATCTCTATGAAGTTCTCCTAATCGACCTGGCTTTTCCCAACGAATTTTACAAACATCTGAAAGAAATGCTCTATAACCCGGCCAACTTTCTAAAAACCGGAACCGAGAGGCTGATTAAACGGTTGGTAAAAATGGAGGAGAGTAAGTGGTCGGCTTTGAAAGAATTGAGCAACTGGAAAGGAGGCCTATCATGAAAGCCTTGATGATTGTGACGGAAAAATTACCGGTTCCGCCAATTCATGGCGGAGCCATTCAAACATATATTGCCGGTGTAGCTCCCATACTCGCGGAAGAATATGATTTAACGCTCCTCGGCCGAACCGATCCGGCTCTCCCTAAAAATGAAACAATTGGGAAGATCAAGTATGAACGGGTTCCCTGCGGCGGTGATTTTAAAAAATACCGTCAGGAAGTTAGCGCTTTTCTGAGAAATAATTCATTTGATATTATCCACATTTTTAACCGGCCCCGTTTGGTGAAAGCCGTCCGGGAAGTTGCTCCGGACTCCCGGATCATCCTTAGTATGCATAATGACATGTTCAACCCGGAAAAAATCACTCCCGGCGAAGCGGCCATCGCTATTGAAAATGTGGAGCGGATCATTAATATCAGCGATTATGTCGGCAGTATAATCAAAGGGATGTATCCCCAAGCCGAGAGTAAACTTTATACTATTTATTCCGGCGTCGATCTTAACCGATTCCGTCCGTCCGACTCGGAAGAAGCAATCCGAATCCGGGAGGCGTTGCGTAAAAAATATCATCTATCATCCAAGAAGGTCATTTTATATGTGGGCCGGTTATCGATAAAAAAAGGTGTGGATATATTGGTTAGGGCTATCATGGAACTGGCGAAAAAGCACCCCAATATCGCCCTGGTCCTGGTCGGCAGCAACTGGTACGGGCAGAACAAGGTCAGTGACTACGTCGCCTATCTCCGCTCTCTAGCGAAACGCTCGTCGGCGCCGATCATCACTACCGGCTTCGTTAAACCGGAAGAGGTACACCAATGGTTTTGGGCGGGAGATATCTTCGTTTGCCCGTCTCAATGGCAAGAACCACTGGCTAGAGTCCACTATGAAGCGCTGGCCAGCGGGCTTCCAATCGTAACCACCAATCGCGGCGGCAATCCGGAAGTTATTCGCACCAAAAATAAGTTGATTGTCGAGTCTCCCGAAGACCCTAAATCCTTCGTGAATAAAATCACTATTCTACTTAACGATCCGCTTCTCTCTAGGCAAATGGGGGAGGAAGGCCGGCGATTGGCGGAGCAAATGTTTACTTGGGCGCGGGTAGCCGATGAGATCCGCGGAATTTGGGAAGGAAAATGTAATGTCAAAGGTGAAGTTGAAGTTTGAATGAAATATGGGAGTAATTTTGGGTGTGTAAAATTTTTTGTGTAAACCTCCGATAAAAAAATAGTTAAACAAGGAGGTACACATGGGCATATTAACCAAAGAGCAAATCCGGGAACTCATCAAAGAATACAATCTAAAAGAAGCCAAGGATA
>JAEZJK010000091.1 GCA_023415835.1 Bacillota bacterium | reverse complement strand
CGCCGCCAGCGTTCGTCCTGAGCCAGGATCAAACTCTCCGTGAAAATCTTTATCTTGTTGGAACACACCAAGGTGCGTTCTCACAATAAACGATTTTGGCGAGCTTGAACAATAGCTCTAGTTTTTTTTGGCCATGTTTTTAGTGCATTGCTGCACTTACCTCATGACAGGTTTTTCTTAATTCAAAAGACCTACCAGTCTTTCGCTTTACTGCTGTTCAGTTTTCAAGGTTCAAGTCCGTCGTCGGTTATTGTTTCTGTAATCGAGCGACTTATTTATATTATCACAAACCATTTTTCTTGTCAATATTTATTTTTGAATGTTTATTCGTGTCGGTTATTGAAACAATTTTGCGGTTCGTGACAGCTTTTATATATTAGCACAGGTATACCGATTAGGTCAAGAGAAATTTTAAAAGTTTTTCTTTTCTTTTTGCTAACCTGAATAATTGCTTGTCCTATAACTAATCTTATTGAGATATGTTTCGGATTAATTTCTTGTTAGCCTCTTTACTCTCCAAGATCCGTTCCATTTTTTCAACAAAAGCGCACACCGGCCAGTTTACCCTGTTATGGTAATATAGAGCTGCCAAACGATATAGCTCCCATGGAAACGCCAAATAAGCGCGGATAACTTCCAAAACTTCTTTAGATAGAGGAAAACTCTTGTTATATATTTTAATAATTTTATCATACCATTCTCGGCTCCATCGGTTAGCGCGGCCGGTTTTAACCATTAATAATGCTAAATCCACCAATGGCAAATCCAGTGTACTTTCTTTTAGGCTGATACAAATAGCCCGGCCGGTTGGGAGCACCCGAAGGTTACTCCGGCTAAAATCATTAATTATTGGCCGAAAAGAGCCTTTTTCTTCATACATCTTCAAATATGCCGAGATTTCAATGAGGTTTAATGCCAGTTCCGCTTCCATAACCAATAGTTCCGAATGCTTTAGAAACATTTGATCAAACTTGGTAGGATGCAAACGGTAGCTAGCTAACATCATAAAACTCCTTAAAGAATTTATCATATCTTGAAATCTATCAATTAAAGGCTTCCCCGGCATTTTGACATCTAAAACCGATAAGCCGGAGTGATCCATAACCATTCGGAAATCGATTACCAATTGCACAAGTGACTCAATATTTAGGTCATTTCTAAAGGAAATCGGCCTTAATTCCGGCCAATTGGTTAAGTAAAATAAACGTCCGTTCTCTAAAACACCATGAAAACTATTATTCTTTAACCGGATCGGAAATAGGAAACCTTCATTTCCTTTTACCTTTAATAAACTAAGGATCTCTTGTTCAGCTAATAAACGGGGTTCATCTTCCGTAGCCAGCCACAAGGCAAACTTTTCCCTGGGCGTCTCCAACATAAAACAAGCGCCATTTATTCGGTAAAACCTTGTAACCACTTCGGGAAATAGCTTCACTGACTCGGGACCTATCCCAAGCCCCAATAAATTATAATATACTTTGATATACTCCGGATTCATCATTGCTTCCTCACCGAGAGGGTTCTCGGAAAACCATTCCATTTAATAAGGGCGGTTTTCTCTTCATTAACAACATCAGTTTGTTCCTTAACAATAGGCTGCTTCACAATGTCCATAGTAGCGGCCTCTATTAAATTTTCCCTTGCTTCATCTTCCGTAACTTTCTCAACGATCAGGGCAGGTTGTTGCTCGGTAATTTCAGTAAAACCGTCATTTTTTGGCGCAGCCCCTTCTAAAACGTTGCCTTCTTTCCCGCTGACCACACCTTTTTGATTTTTAAAGGTCAAACGTTCAATCACGTCTAAAGGAAGTTTTTGATCATTATCGATTTTAATAAGCGAATCAACCTGGCCGGAAAAGTCGCCCCAAGATTCAACCGGAGATAATACCATTGAAATTTTGCGCATATCTTCATTGACCGGATAATTGGTTTTTCCCCAAACCCACCGGTTTTTAGATCCCAATTCCTTCCAAACCCTGGCCAGGCAACGTTCCTTTTTAGCCATTAGTTTCACTTCCTCTTTAATCACTTTACGGTCGAGATCCTCCGTTTCAACCTCTGTTAGAAGCAGGATCGCCTCAGCCGGATAGCGGAGTAAAGCCATTAAAGCGCTATATTCTTCGGTCCAAAATGGTTGAATCTTTGAATATTCATTAATCAAAAAATTTATCCAATCAGACTCCCAAAAGGCAACATTACTAATTAAAGAAGCCAAATCCGCTATTTTCGGTTGAAAGGCTAAATGTTCCCAATTTAATAAATAATAATCATTACCACACCAAATGATATTTTCTACATTAAGATTACCATGCCCCAACACTCCGGTCCGGCGATGGTGTTCAAAAAGGGTGTTTATTCCGGAACTTTTCCAACCGGCTAAAGCTTCGGAGAGAATTCTGACGGTTTCTTTTTTAAACTCGCCAAATTCCTTATTGATTTTCTCATGCCCCAATTCCCCTGGTAACTGTTCGATCTTTTCCAGTTCAATTCCCCAGCGGGTTTCGATTGTGCTCCAGCAATCTCTACGGATCTCAATCCCTTTATTCTCTCGATAATCTTTCCCCAATCGGTAAAAATCGCCGAGGATTTCTGCAATTCTAGCAACTGATGCCGGATCATCCGCTTTAAAACAATCGTTAGTTAAAAGCCAAGGTTGGATTAGATAACAATGACTATTCTCCTCCCAAATGATAGTCTTTTGCCAAGGCATTGCCCAATTATTAAAAGAGCGTTCTTCGAGATACTCTAAGATACTCCGAATCCATTTCAACTCTTGTTTCTCATATTTAACCAAACTGAGCCGGAACCAACCCTCGGCAGTACAGACAAACAACGCTTCCTGCCTATAGAAAAACCGGTGCGGTTTCAACCCCAATCTCTGAAAAATGGGCGCCCATTTAAGATAATTTAATCTGGCAGATTCAAACTCGCGCAAAAAAACTTCATCTTCCAACCTGTTTTCTTTCACCAAACCGCACCCCCCGGGACTTTAGAATATATTATTCCCTACCTTCTTCAAACGAAGCTTTTCCATTTAAACACACTCATTTACATCGTTTCATAAAATATCCTATGCTCCAGGTGATGACATTACTCCTGAAATAATTTTACCTATCCATATAGGATGAAATAAATTTCTTAACCAAGATTTGCATTCCTAAAGCCGAATGCAAAGAGGATCAAATTCGTATTTATTTCATCCTATTACAGCTGTAATAAGTTGAATTAAATTCATTATTCTTTCCAACAGGTCCGGCTTTAGGGACCTGATGCATATTAGAAATTTAATTCAACTTACATATATAGATCTGAAGGAGGAAAAACTTTGGAGATCCGCAGCCGCGCTCCACTCAGGATCAGCTTTGCCGGCGGTGGCACTGATATCGAGCCCTATCTTTCAGAGAAGGGCGGCGTTGTCCTTAGTACCACCATCAACCGTTACTGTTACGGAACATTGATACCCAGGACCGACCAAGAAATCCAGATTCAATCCCTTGACGTCGAGATGTTTGCTAAATTTTTAGCCTCTCAAAAATTAGACTTCAATGGTCAACTTGACTTAATAAAGGCAGTTCTCCGTAAATTTGAAGGCTGGAAACAAGGCTTTTCTTTATTTCTACATAGCGACGCCCCTCCCGGAAGTGGATTGGGATCATCTTCTACATTGGTAGTTACCATCTTAGGATTATTCCGTCATTGGCTGAACCTTTCCTGGAGTAATTATGACCTGGCCAGTTTGGCATATGAGATTGAAAGGGTTGATTTGGGGATTAGGGGCGGTAAACAAGACCAATATGCAGCTTCTTTTGGGGGATTTAATTTCATTGAATTCTATCACGATGGGACAGTTGTTAATCCTTTACGGATTTCCCCGGTAATCATCAATGAATTGGAATACCACCTCTTACTTTGCTATACCGGCAAAACCAGGTTATCGGCAAATATTATCGCCAACCAGGTAGAAGGTTATCTTAAAAAAAAAGAAAGTTCCCTGCACGCCCTGGATGAATTAAAAGCGATAACGATTGCAATGAAAAATGCGTTGCTCCAGGGGAAGCTCAACCAATTAGGAGATCTGCTCCATCAAGCTTGGATTCAAAAAAAACAATTGGCGGGGGGAATAACCAACGAAAAAATTGATTCCCTTTACCACCTAGCTAAAAATAAAGGGGCATTAGGCGGCAAAATTTTAGGGGCCGGCGGGGGTGGTTATCTATTATTGTATTGCCCTTACAACCGTAAACACCAAATAATGAAAGACCTTGAACATATCGGGGCTCAATTTACCCCTTTTAGCTTTGAAAATCAAGGCTTAACCACTTGGAAAGTACAATAAATATGGAGTCGCGAATATGAACCTTAATTTTTTTCAATGTAATAATGAAGTTGCCAGTACTCAAGTTCCCTTCTACGGCCGCGGGGGAATTTTTTTTGATCGCGACGGTACCATTATCGAAGAAAGGAATCACCTATCTCAAACCTCCGAACTGAAAGTCCTTGGGGGAGTAGTTTCCGGCCTTCAAAAACTTAAATGCCTAGGAATGCCGATCTATCTTATTACCAATCAAGCCGGTATTGCTCATGGTATTTTTAATGAGGAACAGCTCCGGATTATTCATCGCTTCCTTACCAATAAATTGTGGGAATCAAAAATCAAATTTCGAGCCACTTTTTACTGCCCGCATCATCCGGAAGCTGAGGTTTTAAAATACCGTTATGACTGTTTTAGCCGAAAACCAAACCCCGGATTATTATATCAAGCTGCCCGGTTCGATAAATTGAACCTAAAGCATAGTTATATTATCGGGGATAAATTATCCGACCTCGAAGCCGGGGGGTGGGCCGGGACAAAAACAATCCTAGTCTTAACCGGTTATGGATCTGAAGAATTAAAAAAAATTAAGCCTGATCAAAAACCCGACTTAATTACAGCTAATATTGATACAGCCGCTGATTGGATTATTTTCCGGGAGCATAAAATTATTAAGAAAAGAGGGAGTGAATGAAGATCGCTATTGAGGCCCGTCCGGTGAAATGGTCATATGGGACCGGGATCGGAAATTATACTCATAGCTTGATAAGTAAATTGGATGAGATCGACCAAAAAAATGAATATACTTTCTTATGCCCTGATAACCAACCTGATACTTACATTCCGTTTTCAAGGGACTACAGCTTTTACGCCCTTCCCAAAGACGACCACCGGGAAGAGCTGGAGATTCCTGCCTGGTTAGCCCAAGAAAGAGTGGACCTATTTCATCTTCCTCAAAACGGGTTTCGAATTCCCGCCCAATGTTCATGCAAACTGGTGGTTACCATCCACGACCTGATCCCTTACTTTTTGCCGGAAATGGTCCGGCCTAGTTTTCTAAAACGTTTTATCTCCGAAATGCCATTCATTGTCGAACGTTCCAATCGGATTATTACCGTCTCCGCTACTTCGAAACAGGATATCATCAATATTTTTAAAGCAAATCCGGAAAAGATTACCGTAATTCCTTCAGCTCCAACTTCCGCTTTCCACCCCCTTCCAAAACCGGAAACCAAAGACTGGCTTCGGAAAACCTACGGATTAAAAAGGCCCTATATATTATATGTCGGGGGATTAAATCCCCGTAAAAACGTGACCGAACTAATTTATGCTTACTCCAAGATCCGGCGTGATCTCCCCGAAGGTCAGCAATTAGTAATCCTAGGCCCTGAAGGAAAACATCGTTCCAGGCTTCGGTTATTAGGGGATGCATTGAATATCACTGCTGAGGAATTAATCTTTCCGGGATTTATCGACTCTTCGGAATTACCTTATTTTTATAACGGCGCCGATCTCTTTGTTTATCCTTCACTCTATGAAGGGTTCGGCCTGCCCCCCATCGAAGCAATGGCATGTGGGACACCGGTTATCACCTCCAACGTTTCATCATTACCCGAGGTAGCAGGTGAAGCGGCCTTAACCGTAAATCCTTATGATACCCTCACCCTAGCTGAAACAATATTAAAAGTATTATCCGATGATTCGCTCCGGTTTGATTTATATAATAAAGGGCTCCTGCATAGCGCTAAATACAACTGGGATGCTATTACAGCCCAAGTATTAAAGGTTTACCACGAAGTAGTGACAGTGCCAAACTAAGCTTGACCTAAACAAATTTTACCTCATGCCTTTACCATTTCATCCCCATTTTCTACCCTATCCGTTTTACGGGGTGGTTTTGGACCATAGTACTGGTAGAACTGGCATTCAATCCGTCCATTATATAACTTTCTTCTCCGGTCGGCCTTTCTTCCATAAATATGTTCAAAACCCTGATAGGCAGTTAAAATGTAAATAGACCAAGTATCCAATAAGCCAAAGATTTTACCCATTTCCCGGTAGGTCATTTCTACCTCTTTTTGCTCCCCGATTCTTTCCCCGTAGGGTGGATTACAAATAATACACCCGTATTTATGGCTGTTCCTAAGCTCGGAAAGGGGTAAGCGTTGTAAATGGATATGTTCGTCCAACCCAGCCAGTTTTCGGTGATATCTTGCCAGGCTAAGCGCTGATTCATCAATATCTGTCCCAATGATCTTTAATTTCAGATCTCGCCGAATTGCATCCTCCGCCTCTTCCCTGGCTTGTTTCCAAACTGAGGCCGAGATCTGTGGCCAATTTTCAGCGGTAAAGTTCCGTTTTAACCCGGGAGCGATCTTTAAACCGATTAAGGCGGCCTCAATCGGTATTGTTCCGGAACCGCAAAAAGGATCGGCCAGTACCCGCTCCGGATCCCAATAACTTAGCTGAATCATTGCTGCAGCAAGGGTCTCTTTTAGAGGGGCCGTTGCTGAAAGCTTACGGTAGCCGCGTTTGTGTAAACCGGCTCCACTGGTGTCGATAGTTAAGGTAACCGTATCTTTCAGGAGGGCCACTTCGATCGGATATTCCGGCCCGCTCTCCTCAAACCACTGTCTCCGGTAGCGTTGTTTTAACTTTTCGACTATCGCTTTTTTGACAATCCCCTGGCAATCAGGGACGCTAAACAGTTTAGAATTAATCGATTTGCCTGACACAGGAAATTTAGCATTTTCAGGAAGCCAATTTTCCCAAGGCAATGCCTTGGTCCCTTCAAAAAGCTCTTCAAAAGTTAAAGCTGGAAATTGGCCGATTTTTATTAAAACCCGATCCGCGCTACGTAACCAGAGATTAGAACGGCAGATTCCGCTTTCATCCGCCCTAAATTCAACTTTGGCGTTTTCAGTTTTGGTATCTTCATAACCAAGGGCCTGGACTTCCCGGGCTACTACCGCTTCCAACCCAAAGGTGGCGGTAGCGATCAAGTCGATTTTTGCCATTTAAACCCCTCAAAAATTTAAAATACATTACAATTATGCCCAATAAAATGCATGGTATAAACTAAAAACCCCGGCAGAACCGGGGTTTGGTCTTAGCTTTAAGTTGAATTAACCTTTGGTAACGTGAGCCGCTTGGGGTCCCCGTTCACCCTCAACGATATCGAATTCAACCAGTTGACCTTCTTCTAATGTCTTAAAACCATCCATCTCAATTGCGGAAAAATGTACGAATACGTCCTTACCGCCTTCTCTTTCGATGAAACCAAAACCTTTTTCAGCGTTAAACCATTTGACCTTACCCTGCATAGACTCATTCCTCCTCAATAAATCTCGTGGAAACTCAAGTAAACGAGCCAAACCACAGTATCAATATTAGCATAGGAATATTGCAATGTCAAATAAAAGACGTTCCTAACAGCAAAAATAAATCAGTCCCAGTAATAAAAAGACCGGATTCTTGATCCGGCCTTAGGAGCATAATCTATTTTTGGGCAACCATGGGAGTATTCGCCTGTTCCCTAGCGTTTTTCATCGCTTGAACCCAAGTATCGCGTAGCTCTGTACCAAATTTTAATACTTCAGACAATATTGCCGGATCTTTTTTCAAATTGGCGTCAACCAACCTTCGATACATATAATCATACAGTAAAAATAGGTTGTGAGAGATCTCGTATTGATTATCCAAGGTCGCTTCGAACTCCAACAGGATATTTTCCGCCTTAACTATATTATCGTGGATTTTTTGGATATTATTTTCTTCAATGCCTTTTTGGGCTTGCATAATGAAGCGAATCAACCCATTGTAAAGCATCAGGGTTAGTTCTTCCGGTTTGGCATTGGCGACTGAGTTTGCTTGATAAGCGTTAAATTTATTATTAACCGCCATTTTTATAGCCTCCATTTTCTTCTTTATCCTTTGGAATCCGTAAGGGCTCCGGTCGTGGGATAGCCGGTTGTTTTGTAATACTTTACTACACCCCGTTTATTTGCTTTAAGTGAACCTTTTTTACCCTTAATCATCTCCATGGCTTGTTTCAAGTTTCTTTGATTAATTTCATCAGTAGTCAGAATTTGCCGTATTGTTTCAGCGGTATCCCGACTAATGGCTTCCAACTTCCCGCTAAGTTCGGCTGAGAGCGGCGCCTGCTTAAGATAGCGTTGCAACATGGCATCAGTCTTTTTAAGCTTCTCAACGCATTTGTTGCGGCGCTCCATAAACTCGTTATAAATATCGAAATTATTATCCAAACAATACATTTTCTGTTCCTTGGCGACCAGAAGGATCTCATCCAGTAGTTCCTTCTTCTTTTGGGCCAATTCCAACGCTTTATCTTCAGTCATGCTGTTCATAAAAAGTCCCTCCAGCAAAAACGTTTCTTAAGACTGACCTAACAGGCTGCTGAAATAAGAGGCTTGTGAGTTCAAATTGGATATTGCTTGTTCCATCATTGAAAATTGTCTCGACAATCGGTCTTCCTCGATCTCTAACCGATCTTCCAAAGCGGAAATTCTTTTGTTAAGATCATCTAATTCTTTGCCCACTGTATTGTTACCGCCAACCGTACCATTAGTTCCGGCTTTTTGGGAGATCTTCGTCAGCGCCGAGGACAATACTTCGTGCAGTTTATAAATAATGCCTTTACTATTCTCTTCCTTCTGTTTTTTTAAGGTTTTTTCCGCGTTGGTATCGGTAGAAACAATATTTTGACTTTCAAAATTGGTCAATAACCGGACAACACCTTCCGGATCTTTCTCCAACGCAGTTTGAAAGGTTTCCTTATCAAAATACAGTTTGCCGTTTTCACTATAATCCCCGGTGGTAATCCCGATTTGGCTCAACCGGTCGTAACCGGCGGACACAGTGGCGCCATTGTTAAAACCTAAGAGGCTTAGGCCATCGTTGATGCTACCGCTGTTTAGGGTCAATGTATTATTTTGGGTTGTTAATTTTATAGCGTTATTTTTAATCTCCACCTTAATCAGGCCTTGTCCGTAAGCTTGATTCAGTTTCTGTTGCAAGTCCGTTTTTACCTGGTCAAGGGTAACGCTGTTTTCATCCAAAACAATCTCTTTAGAACGTTGACTTCCCAAGGTTACGGTAATCCGATTAGCGCCAACCAGGCTAATATTATTTGTTAAAGGTGTTCCAGAGATGGTCAGCGGATTACTTACAGTCTTGGAAAAGGAGGCGCGCAAATCATTGACAACACTAGTTAAAAGGCTGTCACGCCTTAAAATTCCTTCTTTGGCCTTTGTTTCCCAGGACTTGATCTGGTCGTCATTCAAGGCCTCCCGTTGTTCATCGGTGAGCGGCAGATAGTACTCGTAATCCCCGGATGTCGCCCGTTCCTCAGTTAATTCACCGTTAATGTTCGCAATGATTTCATTATATTTCTTGATAAACTCTTCTATTTTGGTGCTGACGTCGGAGACATCCGTGCTCACCGTTAACGTTGTCGTACCTTCATCCGTTAAATTGAAGGCGACGCCGTTCATGGAAAAAGAATTACTTTGGCGTTCCGTCGCTACTCCGTTGACGGTTACCTGGGCATTCTCCCCACCTTTCTCTTTGGTAGGATCGATATTCATCAGATTGGTAAAAAATCCCGAAGAATCGGTAATTTGAATTTCATTGCCATTTTCATTATTATTCCCCGTTTTGGTGCTGGTCATCACCAATTTATCGCTGAACTCGTCATAATAAGCGGAGACCCCGGCGGCAGATCCGTTAATCTCGGCAATTATCGAGCTGAGTGTAGCCCCGGCTGTATTGGAAGTAGGCTTATAGGCAAAAGAAAAACTTTGCCCGTTGATAGAAAATCCAAAAGTATTTTTATCAGTTGTGGCTTCTAGGTCGTCAAAAAATTTCGAATTAGCGAATTTATCTTTTTGGCTAAAGAGCGTCCCCGTAGTGGAAATGGTCTGTTTGGGATATTCAGAGACCGTCCCGCTCGTGATGCCCATCTCCTGCAAAATGTCCTTAGAGCTACCCGATTGCAAGGTGATGGATTTGGGGGTGTCATCTTTGTGATTAAAGACGATCTGGTTATAGTCGTTAACAGATACATCAATTTTAGCGAAATCTCCACCTAAAATGTCAAGCTTACCTTCGATTGCATCCGCCAAATCCTGAAGGGTATTTGCAGACGTACCACCGTAGGTGGCATAAGTATCAAGCGTAATCTCTTGGGTTACCCCGCCGATACTAATCCTAAATTTATTGTTGTTAGCGTCCACCGTCACCGGATTGGTCAAAATGCTCCCGGTAATCGCCTTGGTGCTGTCATGGTCGGAAAAGCCCAGACTGCTTAAGGTAGTGTCGGTGCCGTTCGAGTTCAAGACAATGGTATGAGCCGATCCGTCGTTCTTCTGCCCGGCATAAAACATCAATTGGTTATCGGAGGTCACTTTCACCTTCACCGGTGAGGGAATAGGGTTGGCAGGGTCTGTATAGTCGGTAAAGGCCGCATCCAACTGTCCTTGGATAGCTGTAGCCAGATCTTTTAATCCAGTTTCCCCGGTGTAAGTACCCTCTTGAAGGGTGATCGTCTGATAACTACCGTTATCCAGTTTAATTTGAAAGGATTTGTTTGTCGCATCAATTGTAATATTGGAGGAAATTTCCTTACCCGTCACCGACGAACGAATCGAGACCGGCTGGGTACTGCTATTGGTAGCAACCGAGGCCAACCGCGTTACATTCAGAAAGTAGCTAGCGTTGCCTGCGCTGGAAGTAGCGGTAGCGGTGGCGACTTGGCTATTGGAACTGGAAACCTTTTTAGTGGCATAGTTTGATTCCAGTTTCAAATCGAATGCCAGATCTCGCAATTTGGAAATCGAAGTATACTGTTCTTGATAGGCTTCTTGCTTCCACAACAGCAACTGCTGTTTCTGAAACAAAGCATCCAACGGTTTCCGTTTGGCGGACATAATTTCATCCAACCATTCTTGAGTATCGATACCGGAAAATCCGGATATACTTAAACTACTAGCCATAATAGTCAACCTCCTTGTTTAACATTGAAGGACCATGAGATTGAGGCGAGATATCCTTAATAAGTTTATCCTCTTGCCTCTTGCCTCTTGCCTCTTGCCTCTTGCACAAAGAATTATACTCGATCATCCACTAAGATCCCGAGCATATCATACATCTTCTCCAGCATATTCAGGATTTCTTCCGGTGGGAATTGCCTAAGCTTTTCTCCAGTATTCTGGTCATAGACTTCAACGACTTCTTTTTGGGTTTTTTCGTCCAATCTATACTCGAACCGGACATTTACCATTCTGAGAAAGTCATTGGCAACTTGGATAGCGTCTTTGAGTTTTTCCTCCGGAATTTCCTTCTGGGTTACTTCTCCAGTCACTTGCTGATTGGACGGATTTTGAGCCGTTTTTTCCAACGGGGCGGTTTCCGTCTGCATCCTTGCTGAAGCTGTCGAAGAACCGTTTACTACCGGTGTAATCGTACTAAACTTCATTTATATTACCTCCTTGTATTTCCAATAACATTGTTGCCTATATTATCGTTTACCAATTACATCGGAAAATTATTCGAAAAAGTAAATAGTCCTTTTCTCCCATTTTATTATTTCCGGATTAAACCGTGAATCGTATCAATCACATATGCCACATCCCCATCGGTCATCTTCGGAAAAAGTGGTAATGAAACGGCCCGGGTATAAAAGGCCTCGGCTTCCGGGCACAATCCATCCGGATAACCCAGATCCTGATAATAAGGATGACGGTAGACCGGTATATAATGGACATTAACTCCGATATTGCATTCTGTCAAACCGCTAAAAAGGCCGTCCCGGCTCAAAAGGGCCGCTCTAGGATTGACCTGAATTACATAGAGATGCCAACTGGATCTGACATTTTCCATTTGATAGGGCAAGATTAACCCGGATATTTTTTGAAACGCTTTATTGTATTGCTGGACAATCTCTTCTCGCCTCCGGATGAACTTGCCTAATTTTTGGAGTTGGCTGATTCCCAAAGCGGCCTGGATGTCGGTCATCCGGTAATTATATCCCAATAATTGTTGTTCGTAATACCAGCGGCCTTCATTCTGCTTGAGCAAGCTCGGATCGCGGGTGATCCCGTGTGACCGAAACAACAACAGTTTCCGATAGTACTCTGGGTTGTTGGTTGTAACCATCCCGCCTTCACCGGTGGTGATATGTTTTACCGGATGAAAGCTAAAAATAGTCAGGTCGGATAGGCCGCCGATTTTTTTCCCTCGGTACTCCGCTCCTAAAGCATGCGCGGCGTCTTCGATCACTACCAAGTTATGTTCTTTGGCAATCGCGTGGATTTGATCCAGATCGGCTGGTTGACCTGCAAAATGTACCGGAATGATGGCTTTGGTCTTTTCGGTAATCTTCTTTCTTATTTCTCGGCAATCGATATTATACGTCTTTGAGTCGATATCAGCAAAAACCGGCTTTCCGCCCTGATAAAGGATACAGTTCGCCGAAGCCGCAAAGGTAAGGGGAGCGGTGATCACCTCATCCCCCGCGCCGATCCCGGCAGCAAAAGCTGCCCCATGCAATGCTGCGGTGCCGTTACTGACTGCCACCGCATACTTAGCCCCAACCTCGGCGGCGAAAGCCTTCTCGAACTCCCCTACTTTTGGGCCGGTAGTCAAAAAATCACCCCGTAAAACCTCTACCACCGCTCGAATATCATCTTCATCAATCCACTGCCTGCCGTATGGAAGGTAATCCCTACGGATTGGTTTGTTTTGCATTATTAATCAGTCCTTTATTTCCTGATAATACTCCACTATCTTCTTTCTCACCCGCGCCGTCCCGTTTCCATCCACCAATTGTCGCATTTTAGCCGACATCCGACGCCTTTTTGGATAACTATACGTTTTAATAACGACTTTAAGGTTATTAAGATCTAAATCCCGATACCAACCAAGGTTGGTAAGATATCCTGCCTTGTCGAGTTCAGTCACAAGAAACCTTTGATTTTCCGCGGTAATAACAGCCGAAGTGGGCGTTCCGCAAGCGCAGAGTTCGTATAAGGTACTCCCTCCGGCCGAAATCGCCAGATCGGCCTGAAGCATCAGCCCGGAGATGCGTTGGACATCATAATGAATATATAAACTTGAAAAACACCGGCTTAATTCTAAAAGCTCATTATAGCGCGGATTACCGGCGCCCACTACTACATCGAGAGCAATCTTGTCGAATACCGAATCTTGCCGTAAGGCCGTAATCAATTTACCGGAAAGGTTGGCGGGATCCGTCCCCCCCATGGTGATTAGGATTCGTTCCATCTCTGGCCTCACTTTTGGCTGGGAGAGGCCTTTAAACTCGTCACGAATCAAGTTATACTCAACTCCCAATAGCTGAAGCTGCCTAAAGGATGGTTTCCTATATCCCATTCCTTCCGCGGCATAATTACCGTTAATAATGATCTCAGCCGGATTGTCAAATCGGTTAAGGTCATCCAGATAAATTAGGAGCGGGATCTTTGGTTTTAAGGCGCAAAGGTAATCCCGGTTGGCCCGATAAGAATCAACGATTAATATCTCCAAATCTTCAGCAGTGCAAATCCGGGCGATAGCTTCCGGCTCGCCACCGTCAACTGGTACTGCACGAAACCCTTCGCTGGTAATCTTTTCGATCCCAATCAGGCCGTTACTGATGAAGATCACCCGATCCCCATTTTTTCTAAATTCTTTCGCCAGGGAGAGGCAACGCATGATATGGCCCATTCCGATTGTAGAATTTCCATCGGCTCGGATAGCTAGGTTTAAGGGCTTCATCCGATCAGATCCCAACTGACAGGGGTGCCTTTGGGGGTATCCCGGTTGATTTTCTTGCCTAATATCGTCTCATAATACTTGGGTGAAAGCCCCAATCCAGGGCGGATCGCACGGAGACTTTCTTTGGTAAAACTCTCCCCAGCCTTCATATCTTGAGCAACATAAAGGGAACGACGGTGTTTCAATGACGGTAGCTCACGTTCAGTAGGGCCGTATTGAATCTTGCCCAGGGCTAACCGGGCTTGCTCGCTTTCTCTTACTAGCGCCTGCATCTCTGCTGGTTCCATCGAAAAGGCGGAGTCTACCCCTCCGTCCGCCCGGGAGAGGGTGAAGTGCTTTTCAACGACGGTCGCCCCCAGAGCCACGCTGGCAATGGCTACCCCGATCCCCATGGTATGGTCGGAGATTCCGACCTCACAGGCAAAAAGCTCCCGTAGATGCGGTAAGGTCATCAAGTTGGTGTTCTCAGGGGATGCCGGATAAGTACTGGTACATTTCAGTAGAATGATATCCTTACACCCCTCCGCTCGGGCGGCCCGCACCGTTTCATCCAGTTCCGCCACGCTCGCCATGCCGGTGGAGATGAAAAGCGGTTTTCCGGTAACGGCCACTTTCCTGATTAAAGGAAGGTCCGTGTTTTCAAAAGCGGCGATCTTATAACAAAGAACCTGCAGCGATTCCAGAAAATCTACGGCAGTCTCGTCAAATGGTGTACTGAAGCCGATAATCCCCAGTTCCCGGCAGCGGTCAAAGATCGGCTGGTGCCACTCCCAGGGTGTATAGGCCTCCTGATAAAGCTTATACAGAGACGTCCCTTTCCAGAGACTGTCCGGGTCATCGATAAAAAACTCCCCTGCATCGATATCCAGAGTCATCGTATCTGCGGTATAGGTCTGTAATTTTAGGGCATTTGCGCCGGCCTTAGCCGCCGCCTCGACAATCGCCAGGGCCCTTTCCAGGGAATGATTATGGTTCCCGGACATTTCAGCGATGATGAAGGGAGAGTGAGTTTGATCAATTATAAATTCACCTATCTTAACCGGTTGCTTCATATTCTCCTCCAAAATAATAATCCCATTAATCCTGTCTAAAAACATATTTCTTTTTGACAGGATTTACACGGATTTATTGGATTTCTTTATTCATCTTTAAATGTTTTATCTTCCTATTGCTACCTTTCTGGCTCATGGCTGTTTTATTAATCCGTGTCCATCCTGTTAATCCTGTCTAAAAAAATAGTCCTTTTTTTGACAGGATTCACACGGATTTATCGGATTTCTTTTTACTTTCAAAAACATACTTTTCTTATTAATCTTTGTTTATTTTGTCTTATTGCTCCCTTTCGGGTTGATTGTTGTTTTTTAATCCGTGTCTATCCTGTTAATCCTGTCTAAAAACTGTCCCTTTTTGACAGGATTAACATGGATTTATCGGATTTTTTTACTTTCAAAAACATACTTTTCTCAAACGGCGTTTTACTTGAACTGACTTTGAACCAAAGTTGATTAGCAAACCAATATCAAGACCCGTTGCATTCAGATAGTTTACCAATTGTACTTCATGTTCCTTACATAAATTTTGAACCGCTTTTAATTCAATAAGTATTTTATCCTCAACAAGTAAATCCGCTGTGTATTCCCCTACAATCACATCATCATAATAAACTTCGATAGGTATCTGCTGTTTAACGGATAGACCTTTACGTGAAAGTTCCATATACAAAGAGTTTTCATACACTTTTTCTAAAAACCCTTGTCCCAATATATTATGAACAGTATAAGAACAACCGATAATCATTTCCGTCAGTTTTTCTTCTTGCATTAAGAAACTATCCTCCATAACTTAAACAACCAGTTTCATTATTATGCTTTCTAAAACATAGTTCCTTTTGACCGAATTTACACGGATTTATCGGACCTTTGCTGTTTTATGTTTTATCTTGGTGCAACCTTTCGGGTTGATGGTTGGTTTTAATCCGTGTCCATCCTGTTAATCCTGTCTAAAAAACGGTTCCTTTTGACTGGATTTACACGGATTTATTGGATTTCTTTTATCATCTTTGTATGTTTATCTTCGTATTGCTCCCTTTTAGGTTGATG
>JAEZJK010000012.1 GCA_023415835.1 Bacillota bacterium | reverse complement strand
GATACTTGGATGAATTCTGTTACCGTTTTAATAGACGCTTTTGTGAACATCAAATCTTTGCGAAACTTGTTAACGCCTGTCTTATTATGCCTCCGGCACCTTATGCTGAAGTATATTTATAATCAAGAAATTTAATAAAAAAACATTTTTTAAATGTGTTTCTTTGGATATATGCTAAAATACATCTTATATATATTATGTTTATAATTTTAGATATGTTAAGTTATTCTTGCCCAAAAAAACGATACCAATATAGGATGAAGTAAATTTCTTATCTAAAATTTGCATTCTTAAAGCCGAATGCAAATAATATCAAATCAGTATTTACTTCATCCTATTTCAGCTGTAATAAGTTGAATTAAATTCATTAAAATTTCATCATGTCCGGCTTTAGGGACATGATGTATATAAGAAACTTAATTCAACTTATCTATAGGATGAAGTAAATTTCTTATCTAGGATTTACATTCTTAAATAGGAACACGTTACTGTTGATAACATTTCTCCCACACCAAAAATAAGTATCAATCATAGAATAAACAAAAATAAAAACAATAAACGAAAATCGGTAAAGTATTACATTTAGCATAATAACTTCACATGGAGGAATGAAACTTGTTTGACTATTTGGTAGTTGGGGCCGGGTATGCAGGATGTGTTGTGGCCGAACGATTGGCCAGTCAATACCGGCAGCGGATACTGATAGTTGAAAAAAGGAATCACATCGGAGGAAATTGTTATGATTCTTATGATCAGGCCGGTATATTAACCCATCGTTACGGACCTCATACCTTTCACACCAATAACCGGAAGGTCTTTGAATATCTGCTTCAATTCACCGATTGGCGTTATTATCAGCACCGGGTCCGAGCTTATGTCGATGGAAAATTTTTGCCAATTCCGATTAATCTCGATACCGTCAATGAACTTTACGGAATGAATCTATCCAGCCAAGAATTGAATGCCTATTTTGAACGAATCCGCGAACCCCTAGCCCAAGTGAAAACAGCGGAGGACGTTGTAATTTCCCAAGTAGGCAAGGATTTGTATGAAAAATTCTTTAAAGGCCTGACCCGTAAACACTGGGGAGTAGACGGTTCTAAACTTGACGCTTCGGTAACTATGAGAATTCCGATACGGACCAACCGTGACGACCGTTATTTTACCGACCGCTTCCAAGGCATACCCAAACACGGATATACCGCTCTCTTCAACCGAATGCTGCAACACCCCGGAATTTCCATTTTATTGAATACCGACTACCGTTCGATGTTCAATGAGATCAAGTTCAAGCGTATGGTTTTTACCGGCCCAATAGATGAATACTTTGACTATCTCCACGGGGCCCTCCCTTATCGGTCGGTTTTTTTTGAATATGAAACACTCTCTACCGACGGGCTTCCGGGTGGAACCTATCAACCGGTAGGCACGGTTACTTACCCCAATGACTATGATTTTACCCGAGTGGCCGAGTTTAAACACTTTACCGGCCAGACTCATCCGTTGACGACTATCGTTCGACAATACCCCCGGGATAGCGGTGAACCGTATTACCCTATCCCGAACGAGGAAACCAAAGCCCTCTATCAAAAATATGCCGCTATGGCAGAGAACCTGAAAAATGTATGGTTTATCGGACGATTAGCCAATTATCAGTATTTCAACATGGACCAGGTGGTTGAAAAAGCTTTGGAACTCGTGGAAAAAGAACTAAATCATTAAAAGCCGGAAACTTTAGTCTCCGGCTTTTCTAGTTGTTCAAGTCAACCTCATATAGTAATATCGTGCTCGTGCCCAGCGAAGCGGTGTTTATACCCGCAACCGTGTTACAGAACCAACACTCTTAATTCATAGTTCGATTACGATTAATAGCAATAGCACGATATTTGAGTCACGCAAATTTATGATTGTGATACCAGTCTACAAAACGTTTGATTCCCTCAACGATATCGACCTGGGGCCGATATCCTATAATTCTGGCGGAATGGCTCAAATCAGCCCATGTCCTGGGCACATCGCCCAATTGAACCGGTAAATTTTTTAACCGGGGTTGTTTCCCGATAACCTCCCCGATTAATTTCACCAGTTTCGAAAGGGAAATTGTCCGGGAATTTCCCAAGTTGAAAGCATCAAAGGAATATGAGGCTTCCAAAGACCCCAAAATGCCTCGGATAATATCATCGATATAGGTGTAATCCCGTTCGCTGTTCCCTTCCCCAAATAGCGTCACTTCCATGCAAGAGTCGATCATTTTGGTAAATTGGTGAATCGCCATTTCAGGCCGTTGCCTTGGTCCGTAAACCGTGAAAAAGCGCAAGCAACCTACGGAAAAACCATAAAGTTGGTGATAAGCCCGGCAGAACATTTCCCCGGAAATTTTTGCCGCCGCATAAGGCGAAAGCGGCCTTTCCAACCGGTCGCTCTCCTTGAATGGGACAACGTTGTCTCCATAAACCGATGAGGAAGAGCCGAACAAAAAACGTTTGATTCGGTGCTTTGCCGCATACTCCAATAAGTTTACCGTGCCTTCGACATCAACCGAGACATAATCGCAAGGTTTGGCCAGGGACTGTCGGACTCCGGCTAAAGCGGCCAGATGAATTATTATTCCAATGGAATGGGTAGCGAAGATTTGATCCAAAATTTGGTTGTCCCGAATATCGCCCCGATATAAATGATAAAAAGGGTTATCCAGCAAACTTGAAATATTTCGTTCTTTGATTATCGGGTCATAATTGTCGCAAAAATTATCAAGATTAACCGTTTCCTGCCCCATACCTACTAATTTTTCACACAAGTGGGATCCAATAAACCCCGAACCACCGGTTACCAGTATGATATTATTGTTCATTCATTACCACCTTCTGCTTAACATCTAAATTACGGTTGCCAGGGAGCGATTCTTGGATCGGATAGAACGTAAAACTTCATGCATCTTCCGAAATCAATCGCAACTTTGCCGAAACGACGAGCAATTTGGGGAGCCATTATCACAGCGTTAACACCTGCGGATAGCAGTACCAAATCATAATGGAATTTTTTCATCTTCTCCAAGGTTTCGGGTATTTGTTTGTAATCAGTAAAATCAATACATCCGACAATATTTGGTTTTAAAGTTTCATACTTGTTTTTGATTAGATCGGCAAAATCCTTGGCATAACTTGAAATAAGGAGCGTCCGGTAACGATGGACCAGTTCCCAAAATTGGCGATAAGCGACCATCTTGCGACTAACAAAGACATAGGTGAGATTGGCTGGCCGTATCTTATAATGATCAAAGATTTTATTGGTAAGCTCCCGCTTATATTTTTCAGGCGCATTAATCTCATCGTTATTATACTTGCAGACTCCAACTACATCCGCTTTTTTGATAGCCTCAATTACTTGATCCCGCAATTGTTTATTGGGTAAGGTAATACCTTTACGAATGTAGGTTACGTATTCTTTTCCTTTTAAAATGTATTTTAGTTTTTTACATTTTCGATGTAACGGGAAATCTACTAATTTTTCTCTACTAATAAAGTTAAATTGTCCCAACACAATATTTTCCAGGTCTCCCAATCTTACCAAAGAAAAAGGTTTTTTTTTGACTAACGCATTCTCAATACGCTTTAGGATTTCAGTCTCGGTAAGCAGTTTATCATCTGTGATATCCCGTATTGACAATCGATAACCCCCTCTCAAGTTTATTCTTAAAAAAACCCTAATTATTTACTTGATTTTCTTTCTCATCGAAAGGACATTAATGTAATGCCCCCCATTGTCAAGACACGGATTTGAAAAAAATAAGTTATGCTCCTTTCCGTGTTTCTTGATATGAAATAGCTCCATTGAGCTGACTTCCAAAATAGACTTGAAACGGGGTTTTATCCT
>JAEZJK010000064.1 GCA_023415835.1 Bacillota bacterium | reverse complement strand
TTTCAATGGTCGGATGTACCTGAATTGCAAGTCTTTCTGCCGCATCTAAAACTTTTACCAATACTCCGGTGTTCAATCCGTACTTTTCAATATGTTTAGTGCCCAATACTTGTTTCGGATTGCTTTTAATAAAGTCTAACAACGTAACATACTCATTCTCACCTATTCTATACTTACACAGTCCTTCACTATCATTATCGCTATATTGACCCTGTCTAGCTGTAACGGTAGATGCGATCCACTCTTCCGGATAATGTGAATCTCCACATTCTGCTTCCCCAAGCCATTGGCTTAATGCTTTACCTCCTTTGTAAGTTCTCCAAACCCTGTTTCTTTCTAACTTTATCGGTTTTATGTCATACACAACATTATTCCCCTTTATTTCTTTTCAACATTTTTCATTCTAAGATACAAATACAATCATTTACATTACGCAAATCACTTTAAATATTTTGTAAATTATTTTTACTAAAAATACTGTATCATAACTACTATCTAAACTCAATTCCTATTAGTGAATTATTCTTATATGTGGCAATTACTTTTTTACTTGTACAACCAAGACATAGGTAATGGATCGTATTCAAGACATAGGTAACACCATGAGATATAATCATAGGCAAAAAGCTTGAAAAAGGAGCAATGGCGTCATTAATGAATTCTTTTCCATAAAACATTTAATTCTGTTGCTCTTGATCAGGAGAGTTTAGCATCTTTTATTAATTCCTTATCCGCCGCGCCGGTTCAAACGAAGCTGATCTTAGATCCCGATAACCGTCGTTTTTTCACCATCTTGAATCATAAAATCAATACTTTACTACCACCCGAGGCTATAATGGGACATAATGCCATTAGTCATCTCCATGCAAGATTTATTTCTTAAATTGACATAAAACAATATCCGCTAACTGAATACCTACCGAATCATCTATTTGGGCTGCATATTCTCTTAGTATAGTAGCCAGAGCAATGATCTCAGATTTGTAACTTGGCACATGCTTCAATTCGTTCGTTTGATGAGTGTCCTCGCGTTTATTATCAAACACATCCGTTTCTTCTTCAGGATCGTTTTCTAGATCGTATAATGAATGTGGGCCGAAACGGTTGCCAAAAGGCCCCCCGTCACTTAAGATTAATTTCCATTTGTCAGTTCGTATACATCTTTGTTGATAATGATTTATCCGAGTGATAGTCTGAACATAATAAAACTCTCGCCAATCCTGAGGTATCAATCCGTTTAACAACGGCCTGATACTTCGACCGGCTAAATTTAAAGGAAGATCACAACCGGAATAATCCATAATTGTAGGCATTAGATCTTCTAAGCCGATCATTGAATCAATAATTGTACCTGGTTGTATATGGTCTTTCCAGTATATTAGAAATGGAATTCGGATCGATTCTTCAAAACAAACAAATTTATGAATACTATCATTTCTAGCTCCAAAAGTTTCACCATGATCTGAAAAAAACATTACCAGAGTGTTTTGGTTCAATCCAGTTTCGTTTAATACTTCCATAAGACGCCCTACATTGTAATCAATATTACTTATCGCAGCATAATACCCCGGATGAATAATACCTTTTCCCCTATATGGCTTATAGAATCGTTCGGGAGCGGTATATGGATCATGAGGAGGATAATAACTCTGTACCATAATAAACGGACTGTCATCACTAGCCGTGTTTTGTAAAAAGCGGATAGCATGATCGGTCTGTACATCCGGTTTATATTGACCATCTTTTATGCCATCGACCCAATGCCCCCCAAAAGAATTAAAACCTTCCCAAACATCAAATTTTCCGGGGTCCTTGTCCCCAAGATGCCATTTGCCAAAATAGGCAGTGGTATAACCCTTTTCTCTTAAATAATCAAAGACCGTAACCGATGTAGTTGAAACTGATTCAAGAGCGTTATCAATCTGGTAAATATTTTTAGTAATATTATGTGTATGTGGATATACCCCAGTCCACATAGTGGCACGCGCCGGACAACAGACCGGCCATGGCGTAAATGCTCTATCTAAACGGGCACCTTCACTAGCCAGTCTGTCAATATTCGGAGTTTCAACAAATTTATTCCCATAACACCCTAACGAATCCATCCGCTGCTGATCCGTAAAAATAAGTAAAAAGTTTGGCCTTTCCGTCATGATTTTACCTCCTCTGCCTTTGAGTGACATCTTTAATTCATTGGCGTATCCTTCAATTAATTATAAAACCTTACAGGTCTTATTCAAAATCATCTTCCAAATTACTTAGACAAGTAACTTTGTTAATAATTGCGCCTTCAGGCATTTGAACCCGGCCGAAAAGTAGCGGATCATCCGTTTCCAGCATCCAGGATTCAAACGTTCAAGCAGATTATCAAATATTTCGTTGTATCTTGGTTCATGCGCTTGATTGATCCTTTCCAGCGGGTCTACATACAAGTCGAAGAGCATCTCTTTGTTCGCGGGTCCGATTCAGATAACCGTGTTTAAAAAAGAAAGTCTTTAGGATGATCTCCCTCGATATTGGCGGGAAAATAACCGTCATGCTCACCGAAATATTTAATTAATTTATAACGTTTAGTCCGTATACAGCGCATCGGCTCATAACTGGTATGAAAAGTGACCTCGGAAAATAACTCATCACGGATCTCTTCCGTTGCCCCGTTCAATATGGGGTAGAAAGATCTTCCTTGCAACCACGCGGGTTTTTCAAAATTCAGCAGGTCGCAAAAGGTCGGGAAAACATCAATTTGGGACACCAGGGCATCAACCGCCTTTCCCGCCATTGAATCTCTCTACCGAAGCGGCATAATATTCCAACAAAGGACTTTGGTTTCCATACCGCCAAAATGTGATCTTAACCGGATCAGCCTTTTTCCCTAAAATTTGACTTCCGGCGGTCGGGATCAACAATGAAAGTAAAAACAATAAAACGGCAACCCTTTTTTTCATTTTGTTCGCCTCCTTTAATATTAACCATCCCATCTACGGTTAACATCATTATAAAAAAAGTCACTAGCGTAGCATAAAAGTTCAAACTAAAGAATGAATGGTTTGGCAAAAAGCTTTTTAGTGTAACGATCAACTCCTTTTTCGGATAGGGCTTTTAAAAATCTTTAGTAAAAAAGTTCAAACAGTTGAATAAATGTGGATTTTGTAGTATCTTTGTCCATATAGTCTCCTTATTTATAGAGATTCTGGCGGGACAAAGACTGCCTAATCTCTATTAGAAGGGGTTTTTTTCATTCTTTACGATGCTTTTTCGCTTGTTTTCAGCTATTTTTAACGCTCTTCTTCAGTTGACTTTCGTAAATTTTATTTATGCTACGCTAGTGAAAATTCATCAAAGAGTTTGCAATGAAATTGAATAAAATTGTCTATTACAATCATTACGCAAATCACTTTAAATATTTTGTAAATTATTCTTACTAAAAATACTGTATCACAACTACTATCTAAACTCAATATTTAGTAAATTATTCTTACATATGGCAATTACTTTTTTATTGGCCTAATGTTACAATATAATGCTTCCGTTGTTAATACACTGAAAATTACCTAAAATTCATTGGAAGTATACGTACACTAATAGAACCTCCTTCCTTATATTGTAAAAAAACAACCGGATGCGTCATAATTGCGGCATCCGGTTATTCAAAAAAAATATATTATCCCTAGGTTTATAAGAGTTGATATGAGCAATGGCGTCATTGATTAATTCTTTTCCAAAGACTCTTTGTCCTTGTTGAGTTTGGCTTTGATCAAACTATTCTCAATATCCTTCGATAATCCAAGATTACGAATATAATCGGTTAAGTAGTTTTTTTCCAAGTCGGAGGCCGACTCTAAATATAAATCCCCTTCAATATGGATTAAAGTTACTTTACATTATGCACGGGCTTCAATATCAAAAGCTGCGACGGATTGTTTTAATTGACCGGCGATTTCCGCTAAATTATCCGCCAGCGTGATAACCTGTTGCGCAGAGCGGTTTTGAAAAAAGGATACCCAAAAACAAAATTTGACGGTCATAAATCCCGTCAAATCAATATTTTCATATGGTGCGCCCGACAGGAATCGAACCTGTGCACCTGGCTCCGGAGGCCAGTGCTCTATCCCCTGAGCTACGGGCGCGTACAATTATTGTATAATAACTTCTTCGAATTTACAAGCTCGATTTTACGCCATTAATGTAAAATTTAGGCTTCCCGCTGGGGCTCCTCAATTTCAACCCCGGATCCGCAAAACCCGATCCTCATATTCCTTAACCGTATCCAACCATTCCCGGCCAACCGGGACGTTTTGGGAGCGGCAAAATTGCTCCCCCACCCAACCGAAGGGGAGCGTTTTAAACTCCTCCAACAAGGCCAGGCTCGTCATGGTTAATCTCCCCTACTGATTTTTCAAACCGGGGTGGACACCTTTCACTCCCAACTTTTTACGGACCTCCATCAACTGGGCCACCCGTTCCGGCGGCAGTTCCCGCTCCCCGCCCAGTTGCCGCGCGGCCAAACTAATGGTGGCAAAATGCTCCATGGTCTCCATTTTATAATACGCGTTAAACACATCATTCCCCAGCGTCAAAGCGCCGTGATTCTCCAATAAAAAAGCGTCATGGTCCTTAAGAAATTTAGCAATCGCCTGTGGTATCTCATCGGTGGACGGGGTCCCGTATTCGGTCAAGGGAATCTCCCCCAAAGTAATGATCACTTCCGGTAAGATCTGCTTAAAGAGCGGGATACCGGCTACCGCGAAAGCGGTGCTGATTGGCGGATGGGCATGAACCACCGCGTTTACATCGGGCCGATCCCGGTAGACGCTTAGGTGCATCTTAATCTCGGAAGATGGTTTCCTCTCGCCGGAGAGCGGTTCGCCAGCCCCGTTAACTTTGATGATCATCTCCGGCGTCATGAATCCTTTACTTACTCCGGTCGGGGTGCAAAGGAATTCGTCCGATCCGATCCGGAGCGAAATATTCCCGTCGTTAGAGGCCACATATCCCCGGAGCCAAATCCGCCGCCCCACTTCCACAATGTCTTGTTTCAATTCCAACTCTGAACGCATCTGGTGCCTCCTTGAACTGTAGATCCGGTTAATTCATTCCGCAATTAGGCATGGCGAATCTTCCGCCACCCCACCAATTCCTCGGCCTGTTTAATCTGCTCCTCGGTCACTCCCGGTTTCTCCTGGGACTGTATCAGGTTATCCCAACCCAGTTTGACCCATTTATTCTCCGCCAGGCTATTATACGGTAAAATCTCCACCCGTTCCAGGTTGGGGTTTTCCTTAGCCAATAGGCCCAGGGCCTTTAAAGCCTCCGGTTGGTCGGTCCAACCGGAGATCAGTACATAACGCAGCCACACCGGGACCGGCAAATGGGAAAGCTGACGCCAATTTTCTAATATCTTACCGTAATCATAGCGGATCACCCGTTCCGGATAAAGGGGGTGCTTAACTGAGAACATCACTAAATCCACAGCGCTGGCTATCTCAAGGAATCGTTCCCCCGAACCGCATCCGGAGGTATCCAGCGCCACCTGCCAACCATCTTCTTTGGCCTTCTTAATCAATTCCAAGGCGAATTCCGGTTGAGCCAACGGTTCCCCGCCGCTGAGCGTTAGTCCCGGCTCAGCCAGGAATGGCCGGAACCGTTCCAATCGTTTCAGGAGCGATTCCACCGAGATTTCCTCACCGGCCCGGGGATCCCAGGAATCCGGGTTTTGGCAGAAAACGCACCCCATCGGGCACCCTTGAAAAAACACCACGCTCCGCGTCCCGGGACCGTCCACAGTGCTAAAACTATGAATCGATTGAATTCGTCCCATCCGATTTCTCCTTGGTTATTTGGATTTTAGCTTTTGTCTCTTAGCTCTTGGCTTTTGGTCTTAAGCTAACAGCTAATAGCTAACTGCCAACGGTTAACGGCCGACAGACAATACCTCATACTTACATCCGTTCGTGGATCGTCCGTTCAATCACTTCCAGCTGCTGTTCCCGGTTTAGCCTGGTAAAGTTGACCGCATACCCGGAGACCCGAATCGTCAGGTTAGGATACAGCTCAGGATGGTCCATGGCGTCAATCAAGGTTTCCCTGCTGTAGACATTGATGTTAATGTGATGCCCGTGGGCATAAAAATAGCCGTCAATCAACCTGGTAAGGTTTTTAATCCGGTATTCCTTTTCTTGGCCTAAGGCTCGGGGGGTGATCGAAAAGGTATAGGAGATCCCATCTCGGCAAATATCATAGGGTAGCTTAGCCACAGAACGCATCGCCCCAATCACGCCGGTATTTTCCCTACCATGCATCGGGTTGGCCCCGGGGGCAAATGCTTTACCGGCCTGGCGGCCGTCAGGGGTGGCCCCGGTCTTCTTCCCGTATACTACATTGGAAGTGATGGTCAGCACCGAAAGGGTCGGAACCGCGTTACGGTAAATCGGCTGCTTAGATAAGGAACTGTAAAAGAAACGCAATACCCGGACAGCCAACCCATCCACCCGGTCATCGTCATTGCCGTAATAAGGGAATTCTCCGTTGATCTCGAAACCTTTCGCCAACCCCTGCTCATCCCGGATGGCTTTTACTTTTGCATAACGGATTGCGCTCAAGGAATCGGCCACCACCGAAAGCCCGGCTACTCCAAAGGCCATATGCCGGTGGGGGTCGGAATCGATTAAGGCCATTTGGACCCGTTCGTAATTGTACTTGTCATGCATGTAATGAATGCAGTTCATGGTTCGGCTGTAAAGAACGGAGAGCCAGGTCAGGACCTTCTCAAAATTAGCCCAGGCTTTCTCCCAATCCAAATATTCTCCCTCAAGCGACGGAAGATCCAGTACTTTTTCTCCGGAAATTTCATCCCGGCCGCCATTAATCGCCAGTAACAACGCTTTGGCCAAATTGACCCGGGCGCCGAAAAACTGCATATCCTTACCGAGACGGGTCGCCGAGACGCAACAAGAGATAGCATAGTCATCACCGAAGATCGGCCGCATCAGTTCGTCATTTTCAAATTGGAGCGTTGAAGTTTCAATCGCCAGCTCCATGGTGAAATTACGAAAATTATCAGGCAGACGGGGGCTCCAGAGGACAGTGAGATTTGGCTCCGGGGCTGTGCCGAGATTGCGCAAGGTCTGCATCCAACGGTAATCGGTCTTGGTTACTAACGGCCGCCCGTCCTCGGCCATTCCTCCCAAAGACTCGGTGATCCAGGTCGGATCGCCGGCAAAAAGCTCATCATAATCCGGTGTCCGTAAATGCCTGACCAAACGGAGCTTGATGGTGAGCTGGTCAATTAATTCCTGAGCCTCGGCCTCGGTGATTGTCCCCTCCTCCATGTCCCGTTCAATATAGATATCAAAGAACGGGCTGTTGTGCCCCAGGGACATTGCCGCGCCATTCTGTTCTTTGACAGCGCAAAGATAGGCCAAATAGAACCATTGCACCGCTTCCCGGGCATTGGCCGCTGGGCGCGAAATATCACAACCGTAGGTTTGGCCGAGTTCAATCATTCGCTCAAAGGCCCGTACCTGATCCGCAATATCTTCCCGTAAATGAATAGTAGTATCATCGACATTATCCATGGCGTATAAATCTTTTTTCTTCTCTTCCATTAAAAAAAGGCAACCGTAAAGCGGGATCCGGCGGTAGTCCCCGATCAACCGGCCCCGGCCGTAAGCGTCGGGAAGCCCGGTAATAATCCCTAGGCTACGGGCTTGGCGCATTGCCGGTGTATAAATCCGGAAAATCGCCTCATTTTGGGTGCGCCGGTAACGGGTGAAGATCTTCTTCATAGTCGGATCCGGTTCCACACCCCTAGCTTTACAGGCTGCC
Organism: Bacillota bacterium; assembly: GCA_023415835.1. Taxonomy (GTDB): domain Bacteria; phylum Bacillota; class UBA4882; order UBA8346; family UBA8346; genus JAAYHS01. The sequence goes on along the minus strand of JAEZJK010000064.1, from coordinate 2,827 downwards.
TCAACCATTCGCCAACCACCCCAGGGGTTGACCATTCTTTTTAAGGGTTTGTCGGTCTGGAGCCCCACAATAACCTCGTTTTCCCGGTCGATATACCCCGGTTTCCAGGCGGTAATCCCGGCTACCCTCTTGGTATCAACCTCCAGCACCCCGCCGGCCTCCCGTTCCTTCCGCAATAAATCTGAGCATTGATCCCATAATTTTCGGGTGCGTCCGGTGGGTCCGGCTAAAAAGTCCGCCTTACCGTTATACGGTTGGTAATTACCCCTTACAAAGTCGGTGACGTCGATCCGCTCACGCCATACTTCCCCTTTAAAACCACGCCATGGATCCATCTTGATTCCCTCCTAATTTGCCAAAAATAAAGCCGCCTGAGCATTATTCTGCCCAGGCGGCCGGCAATGATTACCTTCGATACTTCCTCGTGGTTTGGCCCACTTTTCCGCCAGTCGTACGAAGGTTGGTTACGATTATTCATTCAAAAAAATTGTAACCTATTTTCATCCCGGGCGTCAAGTGGTAGTGATTAATGGTAACCAAATTTAAACATCAGATCCGATTATTCCTTGGCAAATGCGCCCATTGGGCAAAAACCAATGCAACGGTTGCAATCAACGCACTTTTCTTCATCCACTACCGGCGCGGCATAGCCATCTTGGCTCAGCGCCCCAGTCTCGCATACTTTAAGCGACGGGCAGGGATGGTTCTGGGGACATCTATGTTTTAATACTTTTACAGCCATTTAACCACTCCTTCTATACCTTGATGGATTTATCCCTTCCGTTCAAGGGTTATATCGAAATTATCGTTAAATTAGCTGATTAGCTTTAGGTTTTAAAACAGTGGTTAATAAAGGTAATTATCTCAATCAAAGTCCAAGTCCAATCGAAGCAGCCTCCGTTTTATTTCCGCGATTACATCCCGTTCTTCCCCAGGATCTTTAGCTTCAAAAGTCACTGCTACCCTAAGGTATGGCCCGGCGTCATCCCAAGGTACGGTTGAGATCAGCGCCTCCTTGAGTAAAAACGAAGCCGCATCCTGGGCATCCTTAAATACCAGTCCCGATTTTGCCCCTTTAGGAGCCCTGATATAACAATAGAAAGAGGCTTTGGGTTTAAAGGCGTCAAATCCCGCCTCCCGGAGGGCCGGAATTAACATGTCGAACCGGCGGGAATACCTTTCGCAATTGGCTCGGGTAAGCTCCGGATGGCCTAACGCATAAATCCCGGCCTTCTGGATCGCCCGGAACTGGCCGGAATCGGTATTATCTTTGATGGTTCCATAGGCCTTAACTATTTCCGGATTTCCGGCCAAAAAGGCCAACCGCCAACAGGTCATGTTAAAAGCCTTTGATAACGAGTGGATCTCGACTCCGACTTCAGCAGCGCCCGGGGTGCTCAAAAAGCTCAACGATCCATAGCCATATGTCAAGGCGGCGTAGGCAGCGTCAGAGACTACTATTATATGATGTTTCGTTGCAAATTCGACAACATCCTGGTAAAACTCCTCAGTAGCCGTCTGTCCGGTGGGATTATTGGGATAATTAATATATAACAACTTGGCCCGCTTCAAAATCTCCGGAGGAACCGCCATAAAATCGGGGAAAAAACCGTGCTCGCGTTTTAAAGGAAGCGGGTAAACCTCACCTCCGGCATATTCGGTATAAGTGGCAATCACCGGATAACCGGGTACAGTGGCAAGAGCGACATCCCCGGGATTTATGAAACAAAGCGGCAACATCGCCTGGATCGGTTTGGATCCGATGCCGTGTAAAATCTGGCGGTACGGATCAATCCCGGTAACCCGATAGGTCCGTTCCAAATACTGAGCCGCCGCTTCCTGGAATTCAGGGATCCCGTTATCAGCGTAAAACCGGTTTTCCGGCTTGCCCGCCTCCCGGGCCAAAATCTCCACGATAGTCGGATCGGCGGGCTGGTCCGGTTCTCCCACTCCCAAATCAATTAAAGGAAGATCCGGATGTAAAGCCCGGGCCTCCGCCTTGGCCTGTTTAATGACGGCAAACTTATAAAGCTTCGTTTCTCTACCGAAATTCCGCCCTCCGATCCGATCGGCAAAAATCATCTCCATCACTCCATTTGCTTCCGAAATTCTTCAGAAAACTCTCCTTTAGCGACGCTAGCTACCGGGCCAGTCATGAATACCTGCCAGTCATCTTTTATTTCAATCTCAATCACTCCACCCGGCATCCGGACTTTAATCCGGTTATCAACTAATCCCAATTTGAAAGCCGCGCTTGCCGCAGCGCAGCTACTGCTCCCCGATGCTAAGGTATACCCTGCGCCGCGCTCCCAGATTTCAATTTGAATGTTATTCCGATCAATCACATTTAATAATTGCAGATTAATCCGGTTGGGGAATAATTGATGGTTCTCAATACCCGGACCCAATCCTAAGGCCAAATCTTTCGATATCTCCGCCATTGGTATTATACAGTGAGGATTGCCGATGGATAAACAAGTCGCCTGATACTCCTTACCGTTAATGTTGATCCGCTCATTTACCACTTCCCGCGGTTGACCGTTAACCGGGATTAACCGGCTGTCAAAAGTGACCGCTCCCATATGTACTTTGATCATTTCGCCCTGACAGTCTAAAATCTCAACCGTTACCCGGCCGCCTTTAGTTTGTAAGTGAAAGACCTTATCTTTTTGATAACCGGTATCAAAAAGATAACGCGCGAAAGTTCTGATTCCATTACCGCTTTTTTCGGCTTCGCTGCCGTCCGGATTAAATATTTTCAATCCCAGAGCGCCGTTTAGGGTTATTGGTCCATACAAAATTCCGTCGGAACCCACACCAAAGTTAC
>JAEZJK010000107.1 GCA_023415835.1 Bacillota bacterium | reverse complement strand
AAAAACAACTAATATCTAATAGGAAGGTAGAGGATAAGATGGAACGGATGAAAAGACCATGGCTACCGTATTTATTTTTACTTCCCGCCATTTTGCTCATTATTTGTTTTATGATCTATCCGGTAGGTAACGTTTTTTATTACAGCCTACATAACTTTTTTTTAAATCGAACCTATGCCAATGGGTTCATCGGGTTGAGCAACTTTATCCAAGTTTTTCAGGATAATTTATTCTATTCCAGCCTCCAAGTCACTGCCAGATGGGTTTTTTGGGAAGTTTCCCTCCAACTGATCTTCGGGATGGGCATCGCTCTATTGTTAAACCGTTCCTTTAAAGGCCGGGGGACAGTACGGGCGTTGATCTTTTCGCCATGGTCCATCTCCGGAGTGTTGACCGCCATGATGTGGTCAATCATGTACAACCAACATATGGGAGTCATTAACGATCTCTTTACCAAACTAGGGCTCATTGATCGGAACATAGCGTGGCTTGGTGGAGTAAATACCGCTTTTTGGTCGGTAATCATAGCCGAACTGTGGCGGGGGGTTCCGTTCTTCGCGATTACTCTGTTGGCCGCGTTACAAACTATTCCGGTAGAATTGTATGAGTCATGCGCCGTTGACGGCGGTGGTAAGTGGAAGTCCTATATTCATATTACCCTCCCTTATCTCAAAGAGACTATTGTCTTATCCACTCTGCTCCGGGTAGTCTGGGAGTTTAATAGCGTCAATACCATTTATGCCATGACCGGTGGAGGACCGGCCAATCTTACCAATACCTTGTCAATGTACATTGTCCAACAGGCGATTCATACTAATAATTTCGGCTATGGTTCGGCGTTAATGGTCGTTGGGTTTATGATGCTCTTAGTCTTCGCTGTCATTTATTTAAAAGCCAGTAAGTTCGGGAAGGAGGAATACTGATGAAGGCGAACCGAAAAATAACCAGGTTTTTCTCGCTTCACCTGCCGCTGGCAGTCATTGTGTTACTTGTACTTTTCCCTTTCTATTGGACTTTGGTCATTTCTTTGAAGCGCGAAGGGGATATTATGAAACTTCCGTTGCAATATTTACCGAACCCGCCGACATTGACAAATTTTATTGAGACTTGGAATACGGTGGGTTTCGCCGTCTATTTTCGAAATAGTATGATTGTAGCGGTAATCTCGGTGGTCTTTATTGTTTTTTGTTCAATACTGGTGGGTTACGCCTTAACCCGGTTCCGGTTCCGGGGAAGGCAATTTATGATGCTGCTTTTGCTCTGCACCCAATTTATACCGGGAGTCATGTTGTTAATCCCGTTGTTTATAATCTTTAAAAATCTAGGTATAATTAGTAACTTGACCTCGCTGATCATCGCCTACACCACTTTTCAACTGCCTTTTAACGCCGTGTTAATGAGGGGTTTTATCAAAAATGTCCCTTATGACATAGAGGAAGCGGCCATGATGGACGGCTGCAACCGGTTACAAGGAATCTTCCATGTGGTGCTACCGGTACTGTTGCCAGGGATTGTAGCTTCGGCGGCGTTTGCGTTTATCAGTTGTTGGAATGAGTTCATTTTTGCATTGATGTTTATTAGCAAAAGCGATCTTTTCACCATTCCGGTAGCTTTAAACTCGATGCAAGGGGAGTATGATATTAACTATGGATATCTAGCTGCCGGAAGCATTATTGCCATGATCCCGCCGATTCTGATGTTCGCTTATGTTCAGAAATATTTGGTTCAGGGATTAAGCGCTGGTTCGGTGAAAGGGTGAGCCCGACAACACCGGTATAGCCGGTGTTGCTTTTTTTTAGAATGAATTAACAATTGATAAGGAAAAGGAGATTGCAGAAGAATCAAGAAAATATTTTTAGCAGGGTAGCATTGATAGTAAAATTGGGTTTTTAATAAAAAATACTCTCTCATATAAAGCCGTTTTTATCGAATGAAAGGCGAACAATTGCTGAAAAAACTTTGGTCGGATCTGCGCCAATCGATCCGGGATTGGCGCCGTTCATTGAAGACTACCATTTTATGGCTGTTTATTCCGGTGATTACCCTAATGGTTTTGGTGATAGGGATATTGATTTATTCATTAGCGGCGCGACAGATTGAAGCTAACGCTTATTTCAATATCCGGGATACAGTCACTCAAACCCGTAACTATCTGGATAATCGTCTGACAGCTGTCTTTGAACAATTAGTGGCCTTGGAGAACGATATCGATACTCTATCATTATTGAAGCGTCTCGATAGCCAACGCTATGGGCCGATCCAACCGGGGGACTATATCCGGATGGATTCGAACCTGGAACGAATCTTCTCCTCTCATTATTCGATTTTGGATTCGATCTTAGTTTACTTCAATAACGGCCGGTTAATCTTATCCAAGAAGGACTATATGTCTTCCCGTATTTCCTTTGATTACTCCGAGTGGCGTTCCGAGTTTCGGGGCAACCGGACGGAATATTATTGGCGCAATCTCCATCAAAATGATGTTTTTCAATCTCCGGATACCCAGAACCGGATCGTCAGTGTCTTTAAGCTTTACGGGGACGAACAATCCAGCCTCCATGGAATTATCCTTTTTAACCTCCAAGAAGATTTTTTCCGAAACATTCTTCAAAATGCCAAAATCAGTGAGAATGGTTGTCTAACTTTAATCACTCCGGATAGCATTGTGAATTTCAAAGCGGTTCCCGAACGCTATCGGATTGACAGCCGGATTCACAAAAACCTTTTGGAGCAGGAGGAGCCATCGGGCCGGTTGAGTATCCGTAACGCTGCCGGTGAGAAAATGATGCTTATTTATGATACCCTTCCGATTAACCGTTGGAAACTTGCTGCGGTATTCCCCGAAAAAGATATCCTCAACATCGCCGGGTTTATTAAGAAGATCACTTTAGCGGTAATGTTTTTGCTAATCTTGGTTGCCGTTTTCTTATCCAATTTGCTGGCACAGATCGTAACCAGGCCGCTTTCGGTTCTGACCGAAAAAGTAAAGCGCGTGAAAGCGGGGAACTTGGACATCCCCTTTGATGGTCACGGCTCTAATGAAATCGGCATCCTTAACGAGGGAATTCACGAATTACTGGGCAAGGTCCGGTATCTTTTAGATCAAGTCCGGCTGGAGCAGGAGCAAAAACGCCTGGCTGAGCTGGAGACGTTACAAGCTCAAATTAAACCCCACTTTCTTTATAACACGCTGGATTCAATCAGGCAACTTTGTGAAATGGGAGAAAACCGGGAAGCCGGAGCAATGGTGGGGGCATTGGCTAAATTTTTCCGGATTAGCATTAGTGGAGGAAAGGAGATTATCAGTCTCGAGGATGAAGTGGAACATATTCAAAACTATCTGCTAATCTTAAAAATGCGGTATAGCGATGACTTTGATTATGAAATCAAGATTGACCCGGAGGTCAGACAGTGTAAGGTAATCAAACTGACGTTGCAGCCTTTGATTGAAAACGCTATCTATCATGGGATTAAACAAAAGCGAGGCAAGGGACTGCTGGTTGTGAACGGTCGGCGCTATGGCCCCGAGTTACTTTTGGAAGTCTGGGACTCCGGAGCCGGAATGTCTGAACCTCAATTGGAACAAGTCCGGGAAGCTCTTTCGGGTTCAGGACGGGGCCGGGGGTATGGGTTAAGTAATGTCCACCGGCGATTGCAGCTGCATTACGGTGAGGAATACGGGCTGGAGATTGAGAGTAAGTTGGGAGAGGGCACCAGGGTTAGGGTCAAACTACCGGCTGAAGAATAGGAGGGGCTTGATCAGGTGTACCGAGTAATGATTGTAGATGATGACGCTATCATCCGCCGGGGGTTAAGCTGTAATATCCCTTGGGAAGATTGGGGTTTTCAACTAGTGGGGACTGCCGGGGACGGGGAAGAAGGGGTAAGGTTATTTCTTCAGTCCCGTCCGGAGATAGTTATTTCCGACATTAAAATGCCGTTTTTGGATGGCTTGGATTTGTCCAGACGGCTGCTGGAGGAATCCCCGGAGACCAAAATCATCCTACTCACCGGTTATGAAGAGTTTGACTATGCTAAACAAGCTTTGGAGCTTAAAGTTTTTGATTATATTCTGAAGCCCGTCGAATTTAATATTTTGCTCCAAACCCTCCAACGGGCTGCAGCTGTTTTGGACAATGAGCGAAAAGTCAAATGGCAGATTCAGGAGAGTCGGCCGCTGTTAAAACAACGCTTTTTGACCAGGCTAATCTATGGGAAACACCAATCCGAGCGGGAACTCTTGGACGAAGCCGCCTTTCTGGAACTAGAGATTCAAAAAGAATGGTTCATTACAGTTCTTATCAAGCTGGATGACTACCAGAATCCTAAAATCTTCCCCGGAGTCACCGAACAGGAAATTGCCAAGATCAAGCTGGCTAACCTTTGCCGGGAAAGGCTGGAAGATGGGGCGGAGGTTTTAGATCCCGGAGGCGATGAACTGGTTTTAATCTTTTGCAGTAACTTAAAACCGGGTCAGACTACCCAGGATGTTTTGGAATGGAGTGAGTCTTTATTAAGACAGGCCAATGAAAGTTTGGCTTTGAGCATAACCATTGGCATCGGGAGTGTTCGGCCTAGTTTATTGGAAATTGCCGACTCTTTTCGCGAGGCAAAGTCGGCTGTAGGTTTCCGGCATATTTTCGGTAAGAATCAGGTATTGACCATCGGAGACACAGGGATGCCCAATATGGGTGAGCCGGTAGACCTACCCGAAATCCGGGAAGAGTTGAGACTTAAAGTTAAATTGGGACTAACCGCTGATGCAGTGATGCTCCTCGATGAGATTGAAGCGGGTTTGTTACGCCGCAAATTCATCGCCCTCCCGACGGCCCAGTTGATCGGGACCCAATTGGCGCTTTTATTGTTACAAGAGGCCCAAGACTGGGAAGACGAGGAAACCCAAGTTAAAAAGGGATTTAGCTTGGAACGTTGCCACTGCATCCAAGAGGGGCAGACCATCCAAGAGATTTTTGCCGAGTTGCGTCGATTAGCGACAGAGGTTTCCGAAACAATCAACCAAAGGCGGGAAACGATGCAGGAAGGCCTTGTCGGCCAGGCTGTTCACTTTATTGAAGAAAACTATTATCAAGAAGGCTTATCCCTTTCCGATGTCGCCCAGGCGGTTCATGTCAGCCCGGTTTATTTGAGTATCATGTTTAAAAAAGAAAGAAATATCAATTTTTCCGGTTTTCTGACCGAAGTTCGGATGAGAAAAGCCATGGAACTGTTGCGCGGTTCCGACTTAAAATCCTATGAAGTTTCGGAGCGGGTCGGTTACAGCAATCCACAATATTTCAGCGTCTGTTTTAAAAAATATACGGGCTGTTCTCCTTCGGAGTTTAAAAATAAATAAAAATCATGAAAAAAAATCTAACAACTTGATTAAGATATTTAATTTTAATTTAAGCTGCATTAAGTGAAAATAGTAATAGTTCGATTAAATAAATGAAAGGGAGGAAAGTCCGAATGTTCAAGAAGATTGCCATTTTGTCAGTAATAGTATTATTAGTAAGCGCAACGGTTTGTATCGGCGCTCCGCCAAAAGTAAAAATATCGTTTTGGGATGAGAACGCCGGCCCGAACCGTACTCCGTATCTGCAAGAGTTGATTAAAAAGTTTAACCAGGCTAA
>JAEZJK010000103.1 GCA_023415835.1 Bacillota bacterium | reverse complement strand
CCGGTCTATTCCTTGAATGTATCCCATGCTAATTTACTCCTTAGGTTGTTTCTTTTCCCATCCCATTATAGTATAATTATACCATATTTTACCTCGATATTTCTGGTTTTCACACATTCTGACGTTGGGCGATATAAGGGTTGATCCAGACACAGATCTTCAACCCTTTCTCCTTCAACCGCGCCAGTATCCCCCGAGGGTCGGGAAAAACCCGCCGATCCCACTGGAAATCGCACCAATGATACTCCTTCATCCAAAAACAGTCGAAATGAAAGACAGCCAATGGCAGATCCCGTTCGATCATCCCGTCGATGAAATGATTGACGGTCTGTTCGTCATATTCGGTGGTAAATGAAGTGGTCAGCCAGAGTCTGTTCCTTGGTCTTGCTCTTGGCCACATAAGCCTGGAGCACCGTCGGCAGCTGCATCTCACAGCCTTCGGGCCAGTATCCTTTCAGCCACGGATAAGCTTTGGCGGTTTTCATAGACTTCACCATCTCCTCGGCCAGTTGGGCTTGGGGGAACGGGACCCCTTTAATGGTTGAGATCTGGCTTGTTTTTTCCGGAACAAACCGTTTGCCATAATCCGAAGTGATCACCCACTCCAGCCACTTCAAAGCGGCCTTCAAATTCTTGGACTGTTTGACGAGCCGGTAAGTAATATTAGAGTCCACCATCAATCCCGCGTTGGCCGGGTTATTGTCGGTCGAAACCAGCAGGAAACCAAGATCGGCTTTGGGATTGACTCCCTTAATGGCTCCCTCGGCCCAAGTTCCCTGGTGAATCATGCCGACTTTCCCATTGGCAATCAAAGCGCATTGGGCGTTAAAGTCGGTTTCCAAAGGTTTGTCTTCCCCATATTTGACCGTCAAATCTATCCAGTCAAAAACGCTTTTTACCTCATTCAACTTGGAGAATTGTTTTTTATTGCTGTTCAGATCGGCAAATAACTTACCATAATCCCCTTTGACCTGACCGAAGAGGTTGGTCATGGTCTGCTCCAGAACCCACCACTCGCGATAGCCGATCCCGAATGGGGTAATCCCTTTTTGCTTCAATTGTTCACAGGCCGCTGCATATTCATTATAGGTACGGGGCAGTTTGGTAATCCCGGCGTCGGCAAAGACTTTCTTGTTATAAATGAACGAGTAGGCTTGCATGATAAAGGGAAAACCGGTAATTTTACCGTTCCATTTCACTCCGGCCAATGCGGCGGCTCAACGTTTTTCATGAAAGGTTCTTTGGTCAGATCATACCAATAATCCTGGTAGACTTCATTGTGAAGATAGGCGTTGGACATAAACACATCCGGCAGATCTCCCGAATTGAGCCTGGCTTTCAAGACCGGAAAATAATCAGTTTGTAAAATAGTGAACTCCAGATTCAAATTGGGAAACTGCTTATGAAACTCCCGAGCCATATCGTTCATGGCTTCAGTCATTTCCGGAGCGTATTGGAGAATCTTGATGGTGGCCGTTTCTTCCTTGGCGTTGCTTATACCGCTAGCTAACAGAGCCAAGATTACTAACAGCAAAAAACCGATTCTAACTATCAATGACTTGCGTTTCATCTTCCCCCTCCTCCATTTTTCTCGGACAAATACCCTCTTGTTTCATTATAAAATAAACCGTTCAGATTGAAATGGAATAAACTGAACAGTTATCTTAAAAAAAATGAAATTTGTTTATTCAGCATTCTCCTCAAAACTAAGGCAAGTCCAAAAGCCAAGCCCATTGATAAGATAGTCTTGAGTTACAACTAATTTAAGAGGACAAAAGACTTTCGACCTTAAAACTTAAAATTTTGGCGCAAGTTCAAAACCCCTTCCCGGTACTCCGTCGGTGAAACTCCGTAATAAGTCTTGAACGCCCTGCTGAAATAGTTGTTATCCTGATACCCCACATAGACGGAGACCGTCAACACCTTCACTTCCGGATCGGAAAGCAGTTCTTTCGCTTTTTCCATCCGCACTTTGAGTATATATTCATAAATCGTAAAACCGAATTCTTCTCTGAATAATTTGGAAAGATACTCTTTGCTTAAATAATAACGCTCTGCAAAAAAACTCAACTTGAGGTCCCGGTCAAAGTGGCCCTCGATATACTCTTTGATCTCGGCTAAATTTCGTTTATCCGAAGCCATTAAACTTCTTTTAAATTCCATAAAGTTAGGTCCGTTCCGTTCTCCTAAACGTTCCTTTTCCCCGGTCAATTCGGTTACTGCCAGCGCCAAAACTTCGTTCAGTTCCGATTCGATTACCGGTTTCAATAAATAATCCAAAACCTTGGCCTTAATTGCCTGCTTGGTATATTCAAAATCGTCATAACCGCTGACTACGATGTATTTTACCTGTGGAAACTCTTGACGGGCTATCTCCAGAAATCACGACCCATCCATCTTCGGCATCTTCATATCCACGAGCACGATCTCCGGCTGCCGCACCCGGAGTAAGTCCAATCCGGTTTCGCCCTCCATTGCCTCGAACAATTGGGTAACGCCATACTCCTCCCAATGGCCGAGCGCCGTTATCCCTTGGCGGACCGGTTTTTCATCATCAATGATCAAAGCTTTGTACAGTGCGATCGCCCCCGGTCTGTTTAAAAGTAGTCTGAAGTCAGGAATTAGGAGACATTATTAATGATGGAGCCATTGCCTATCGTGCTAAAGCAAGAGCCAATAAATTGAAAGCATTCCTTTGCAGCAATCCAAAAATCGTTCTAAGATTTTTTTACTGTCCCAAGGCTTCTTAACTCCGAACGCTTCTGTTAGCCTTCACTTAGCTATATTGACTACTGACTCTGGTCTACTGTTTCCTGTCCCAACGGCAATGTAATAGTCGCTTCCGTACCTTCCCCCGGAGCACTCTTCAGCTTTAAACAAGCGGTTTCCCCGTACATCAATCTTAACCTGGAAGCCAAGTTTTTTAACCCGATTCTTTCATCCGGCTTTGCCGTCCACGATCCTTCATCCAGTCCCCGGTTTACCCGCTCCAATTCCTCGGGTGTCATCCCAGGGCCGTTGTCGCTAACTGTAATCACCAACAAATCGTTTTTGGCGCCAGTAACGATTCGAATCGCCATATTTTCGGTCATATGTTCCAAAGCATGTTGGACACTATTTTCCACTAAGGTTTGAATCGAAAGTTTCGGGACCATAACCGTCGCCGTACTGTCTTCAACCTCGATTTCCACTGATAAACGTTCTCCATACCGGACTTTTTGTAACATCAAATATTTACGGATATGGTCAATTTCGGCGCTGATTTTTACCCGATCACCCTCTTTGAAACAATACCTTAAAATGTAGGCGAGAGCTTCGACCATCGCACTGATATCTTTCATCCCGCCAAGCACTGCTTTGGTGGCTATGGCTTGAAGCGAATTATAGAGAAAATGCGGATTAATCTGCGCTTCCAATGCTTTCAACCTGGCAGTCTTCTCATTGAGTTGGGCGAGATATTTCTCATTGATCAATTCATTGACCTGGTTGACCATGAAGTTGAATCTCTCCGAAAGCCGGGCAATCTCATAGCTTCCTTTTGCCTCGGCCCTGGCGGAGAAGTTGCCCGAACCTACTTTTCCATCTGCCGGGTCAGTCTTCGTAACGGGCTGGTAATGGTATTGGAGACGATTATGATTAGTATCATGAAAGCGACTATAAAAATTGCTCCGATCACCAGGCTCAAGTTACGGGTCTCACGGAGTTTGTAATTGATCAGGCTTACCGGGATTAATCGCACCATTTTCCAATCATCGGCCTTCGAACGGTCAAAAACCGCCAGGTAATCCCGACCGCTGATCTTGACCCGAAAATGACCGTTGGATTTCTCCCCTCCGAAATGGTTCATCTCCTTTGAAGCGAGGATCGTTTCGACTAATCCGGAATCACTAACATAAAAAAGATGATGGTCCCGATCATAGATACAAATGTTTTCTCCCGGTTGATTAAATGTCTCCCGAATCATCTTATCCAGCACCGATCGGTTAAACGAGAACGAAATGATTCCCAGCGGCCGCCAGCCGGGTATGGAGACTAGTGCCCGGTGGAAGTTGAAAAAGGTCCGATCGTTGTCCGATGATAAGCTGGTTTTACCGAGTACGGGTTCGATATAACGAAAATATTCACCTTTTAATGTCTTTTGATACCATTCCTGAGCCGGCAAGTTTTTTAGCTTTTCAATTCGCAATTTGTCGTTTCGGCGGGAAATGGTAAAGAGCATTTGATTTTTAGGGATATAAAACTGAAGTTTATCGATATCATTTCGGGAGTAAAACAAATTTTTAATTTGGTTCTGAAGATAGGTTTGGCCGGAATAGGATGTTGGATCCGTAGTCAAGTACTCCATGAACTGGGCGTCTTTACGAAAGCTGATTGATAATTCGTCAATTTGCGCCACATAATTTTCATAATTCTGATTGAGTAGTCTTAAGATACTCTTATTATAGTTGATGAAATCATTAATCAAAATCTCATTGGTCCGGTTATAGGAGACGAAAATCAACGCCGCCATAAATATTACAATTGTAACCGTAAACGTAATAATCAATTTATTGGCTAGACGGCTAAAAAAGTTCTTCAACGTTAACCTCCCCCAACACAATCCGACGCTCCCTTTCATCGCTGTATTTTCTGAACACCTCCCGGCACTCTTCTTCCAAAACTCCGGATTGATATAAATGCAGCCGTTTTTGGGGATAATCATTACAATTGATATAAGTCTCCATCTTCATATACTTGTCGGTAATGCCGAATACCACTCTTCTGATATTAGCCAGGATAATCGTTCCCAGGCACATCAAACATGGCTCAACCGTAGTGTAAATAGTACATTCCTTGCTATATTCATAAAGATAGGGGGCGCAGCTGATGATCGCCATATTCTCCGCATGATGCACATTGCTTCGCATGGTAACCGCCCGGCTCGAACCTCTTGCGATTACCAAACCATTATGCACAATCACCGCCCCGATTGGCCGGTCGCCTCTTCGCCCCGCTTCCTCCGCTTCCCTTAAGGCCTCCCTCATGAAAGACTCATGGTAATAAATTTCTTCATTCATTAAATTTTACCCCAATTCCTTACAGACTAAGGTGCGAAAATGATTATCAAAAAATTTCCAGCCGTATCGAAATACCCTCTTTTACTAGAAACCTCCCTTTCCAAAAAACGCTTCTATGTTACAATCAAGTGAATTTTTATAATAAGTTCCACCATTTACCTATTTTTACCTGCTTTGTTGAATAATTTTGTCGCACTCCTTTAAAAATAGCAGCCGTTTACTACCTAGACGTTAAAGGGCAGGACGCTGCCCTAAGAAAATAAATGTTTAACCAAAATTAAACTTTATTCCAAAAGGTTTCTGCCCTTAAACGCAAAATAGATGTATTGAAAGGATTTTTAATTATTTCACCACCAAAAAATAACCTGCTCCCTTTAAAATCAATGCAATCTGCTTAAATCAAGTTTAAAAACACTTCAGTGAAGGGCAATTATGACTTACTATCAGCGCAACTTATTCATCTTATCGTTTACCATCTTTTTAGCCGCTTTCAGTTGGGAGCAGATCGCCCCTTTCCTACCTTTATTCTTGAAGGAATTAGGGGTCACCGCCGACCTCCCTTTCTGGTCCGGCCTCCTCTTCACCTTGCAATTCTCCGCCTCCTCCCTGATGGGACCGTTCTGGGGGAAAATGGCCGATAAATACGGCCGCAAACCGATGGTAATGCGCGCCGGAATCTGTTTAAGCCTGGTTTATTTTGGAATGAGTTTCTGCCAAAACTATAGCCAGCTGGTTTTTTTACGGGTAATGAACGGCGTATTGACCGGATTTATTCCCGGCTCCATCGCCTTAATCGCTACCAATACGCCAAAAGCGGATTCGGGAAGGTACGTGTCGGTCGCATATACCTTTCAATCTGCCGGGACCATCTTAGGACCAGCCTTAGGCGGATTATTGGCGGTGATCGCCGGATATCGCGGGTCGATGCTGTTATCGGGAACCTTAGTTTTAGTCGGTTTTTTATTGGTCACCTTTTTTGTGGAAGAACGGGAAAAACCGCTAATTACCACCAAGACTTCCATTTGGCAAGATCTAAAATTGGTTTTTAAAATGCCGGTAATGGTTACCGTGATGAGCGTGGAATTTATTAATGCGATGGTTATGTCGTCGTTACTACCGATTTTAGCGTTATACCTCCACCAAATCGCTCCCGAGGCTAATAGGGTACTCAGCGGTTTTACCTATTCCTTGCCTGGTTTGGCTCTCTTTCTCACCGCATACCTTTGGAGCCGGATCGGTGAAAAAATCTCCTACCAGCGCACCATTTTAATTGGCCTAACCGGTATGGGCCTAATTGCGATCCTACTCGGAACAGTGGGCAATATCGGGCTTTTTGCGATCCTTTATTTTATTTATGGTATCTTTGTAGCGGCGATTTCACCGTCTTCAGCGGCCCTGGTTGCCACCAAGGTTAACTCGGATTTTCGGGGCCGGGCTTACGCTATGCAACAAACATCAAGAACCCTCGGTCTTTTCATCTCTCCGGTCACTTCCGGGATCATCGGCACTTTTTTCGGGTTGAATTGGATCTTTATCATCTTCGGCCTACTTTGTTTGTTGTTGACATTGGGAGTTCGAAAGCAGATTCGCAACTGGCCGCACCCTCTGTCACCAAAGTAACATATCTTCCTTAGAGGCGCACAGGTGGGTTGGTTTTGGCAAATACCCGCACCCATCTTTTTAAGCGAACGATTCATTTAAAGTAGCATTTTTAAATGATTTTTACCCGGTACTCCCGAAGCCAATAATCGACCTGAATTAAGTAAGCCAACATTTGCGGGCCGGTCATTAATTGCCCGAACCACGGCTGGCCGGAGGCCTTTCCACTATGAGAGGCTAACTCTTGGAGCGTTTTCATATTCAACAATGGACGTAGGGGTGAATCGGACTGTTCCAATCTCCGGAATAGGTTTAGTTTGACTTCTCGGAAATAACTGGGGTTATGGGTTTTCGGATATGGGCTTTTCTTCCTGGTCAGCGCCTCTTGAGGGAGAATCCCCTTCAAAGCCCGGCGAAGGATGCCTTTTCCCAGGCCGTCACAGGTCTTCAGGGTCCAAGGGATATTCCAAACATACTCTACCAATCGGTGGTCGCAAAAGGGTACCCTTATTTCCAAACCACAAGCCATACTCATCCGGTCTTTGCGATCCAATAAGGTGGCTAAAAACCAGATTTGATTGAGGTAAAACAGTTCCCGTCTCCGGGCTTCCAACGGTTCTTCCCCTTCGAGCCGAGGAATTTCCGCTAAGGTTTGGCCATATCGATCCGCCACGTATTCTAGCGGTTGAATCTTGTTAACCAGATCAGGGCTGAGGATTATGATTCGATCCCTTAAACCGGTTAACCAAGGGAAAGTCCCGCTTGCGAGGCTTTCCTCCCTATGAAACCAGGGGTAACCTCCGAATATTTCATCAGCCGACTCTCCGGAAAGCCCTACCGTGACATTCTTTTTAATTTCCCGGCAAAATAGGAGCAATGAAGAGTCAACATCGGCCATACCCGGCAGATCCCGGGCCCGGACCGCGTCCTCCAAGGCGGTAGCCAGTTGGGGGGTATCGATAGTAATGTAATGGTGTTCTGAAGCTAAGTAGCCGGAGATTAGCTTAATCCACGGACCATCCGTATCGGGTTGGAAAGCTGAAGGTTGAAAATAACGATTATTATCGACAAAATCTACGGAATAAGTTTGAAGTGGGCCTCTGCCGGTTTTAGCGAGATGCTCGGCGGCTATGGCCGAAATGGCGCTGGAATCTAGGCCACCCGATAGCAAAGTACAAATCGGGACATCGGAGACTAACTGTCTTTTAACTGTATCCTGAAGTAGATATTTCACTTTTACGGCAGTGGTTTCCAAATCATCTAGGTGGGGGTGGCTGGCCAATTTCCAATACTGGTTAAGCAACAATCCCTTTCTCCCGAAACTCAAACTATAGCCGCCCCGCAATTCTTTAATACCCCGGAACACACCATGGCCCGGAGTCCGGGACGGCCCCAAAGCAAAAATTTCAGCCAGCCCTTCAGCGTCAACTTCCGCCGGGACTGCCGGATGACAAAGCAAAGCCTTTAGTTCCGAAGCAAATAGGAAACCGCCGTCCCGTTCGGTGTAAAAGAGAGGTTTTACCCCCAGCCGATCCCGGGCCATAAATAGTTCTGCTTTATTTTCGCGCCAAACCGCAAAAGCAAAGATGCCGTTCAAGCGTTCGACGCACTTTTCTTCCCATTGGATGAAGGAGTATAATAAAACCTCGGTATCGGAATGCCCTTGAAACTGGTATCCAAAACTAATTAACTCGTTGCGAAGCTCATCCGTATTATATAATTCCCCGTTGTAGACCAGGCAATAAGTCTCTCCCTGGCGGCTTCGGGCCATTGGCTGGCATCCCCCTTTCGGGTCAATCACCACCAACCTCCGGTGCCCTAAAGCAGCCTGTTTCGAGATCCAAAAACCTTCGGCATCCGGTCCCCTGGGAGTTAGTTCCCGAACCATCCGTTTCAGTATGCCTTCTTCAGCCTTCAAATCTTGTTCCCAATTAATCCATCCGGTTATCCCACACATCATATTTCACTCCTATTTTAAAAAATAAACAGGAGAGGTTGTACTAACCTCTCCTGTTTTCGTTTTTAATAAAGTCCAAGATAATTTTGGGTTTCCCAGTCGTGAACCTGCACCCGGTAATTATCCCATTCCATCTTTTTTGCATGGACAAAACGTCCGTAGATATGCTCCCCAAGGGTCCCTCGGATTAAATCATCCTCTCCCAACAGGTTTATAGCATCCAGTAAATTGCTGGGGAGGCTTTTGATCCCGGCTTCTTCCTTCTCTTCAGGGGTCATTTCATAGATGTTCCGGAAGCATTCGGGGCCGGGATCGATTTGTTTTTTAACCCCTTCCAAACCGGCCTTGAACATTACAGCCAAGGCTAAATAAGGATTGACCGCCGGATCCGGGTTGCGGAGCTCCACCCGGCTACCGTTGCCTTTAGCGGCCGGCACTCTGACTAAGGCGCTCCGGTTAGAACTGGACCAGGAAATATAAACCGGGGCTTCATAACCTGGTACCAACCGCTTATAAGAATTAACCAGTGGATTAGTGATGGCCGCCATACCGGTGGCATGAGCCAACAGTCCGCCGATAAAATGGAGGCCCGTATCGCTAAGCCCAATTTTGTCGGGGTCTTTAGCAAAGACATTCACTCCGTTTTTAAACAACGACATATGGGTATGCATTCCGGAACCGTTAATTCCAAAAATTGGTTTAGGCATAAAAGTGGCATACAACCCGTGTTTACTGGCGATGGCTTTAGCGACCATTCGAAAGGTGGCGATATTGTCCGCAGTTAGCAAGGCATCGGTATATTTAAAATCGATCTCATGTTGCCCCGGTGCCACTTCATGATGGGATGCTTCGACCTCAAAGCCCATTTCCTCTAAAGCCAGGATAATATCGCGCCGGGCATCCTCCCCTTTATCCACCGGCGTTAAATCGAAATAGCAGCCTTGATCATGGGTCTTCAGCATCGGCCTGCCTTTATCGTCGGTCTCAAAGAGGAAAAATTCCGGTTCCGGGCCGGCATACAGGGTATATCCCATCTCCTCCGCTTCTTTAATTACCCGTTTTAACACTCCGCGGGGGCAACCGGCAAACGGTTCGCCGTCCGGGGTATAAACATCGCAAATCAACCGGGCCACTGCACCGTCCAGAGGACGCCAAGGTAAAATGGTAAAAGTATTATAGTCGGGTTTAAGATACATATCTGATTCTTGAATCCGGCTGAAGCCTTCGATTGAAGAGCCGTCAAACATAATTTTCCCGTCTAACACAGTTTCCAATTGCCCAATGGGGATGCTGATGTTTTTGATCATACCTAAGATATCCGTGAATTGAAGCCTGATAAATTTTACATTGTGTTTCTTCGCCAAATTAATGAGGCCGGTTTTACTAAGATCTTCCACTTAACCGCCTGCCTGTTTCCAAACAGGCTTCACCTCCTTTAAGATCTTTTACTGATAGGCACTAGTGGACATATAGTTTACTGTATGGCCTATTATTTTTGGGAGTTAACCGAAGGAAAGGCGACTCAACGATGGCCTCCTGCGCCAATCCGAAGGCATTTAAATAGCCGCCCAATTCCGGTACAGATTCCACCACTTGCCGGCCGGAAATCTCGGTAACGTCCACCTCCGGCGCTAATAATTCCTTCGGGATCCAGCCACGGATATAAATTTCCCCGCCATGCATCCCGGTCCCGGTATAGCGTCCGACAGGCGGTTTCGAATTGTCGAGCCCCAGCAGGACGATGACGCCTCCGGCCATGTATTCTCCAAGAAAATCACCACTGCGGCCCTTAATGATAATGGTAGGCCGTCGCTCACCGAAAGCCTTCATATGAATACCGCAACGATAGCCGGTATTCCCTCCGATCCAAAGTTCGCCGCCGCGCATAGCGTAACCCGCAATATCCCCAGCATTACCATGAATTTGAATTTTTCCGCTGTTCATGGTATTCCCGACGCCATCCTGGACGTTACCATGAACCACGATATTTAAATCTTGGGCAAAAGCCGCCAGGTTATTACCAACCGTTCCCTCAACTTTTAGTTCTAACCCGCCCTGGAGGCCGGCGCCTAAATAGCGTTGACCGTTTACATTAATAATCTCCATCGTCTTTTGGTTCCTTAGGGAACTGCGGATTTGTTGGTTTAATTCCCTATAACTGAGCTCAGCGGCATCTATTTTCAGCATTTTTGCTCCTCCTTTACCGCCACAGAATAATGATTAATATAGCTTTATAATCAAACGGCAAGATATTCGTCCCATAAATCGCTGGGTAAATCGATTATTTCACACCCGGATTCCAGTCTTTCCTTGCCATCCGGGAGGGGTTTTTGGGTCAAGATTAGGTTCCGCAGCAACCCGGCGCCTTGGGGGGCATTGATTAAAATAGCCCCCGTAAGGCAATCTTTCGTCCAGTATAAGATCCGCCGCCGCCAGCGGCTTGGGATCTGTTCAGTATGGATAGTTTCCTCGTCCTGTTCGAAGATACGTCCTATGGTCATCACCGACAGGTCAAAAAGTTGTAGGGAATTGAAAGATAGCCCTCCCCGGCTGCTCTTTTTTCCCCCGGCCATATTGGCGCCGGCGATAGCCCCTTGGTAAGCGGCGCTTGGCAAGATGGCATTGACCCGCTGTTTTCCGGTTAATAGATCCCGCTCTTCGGCGACATCACCGGCAGCATAAATATTTTCAATGCTAGTTCCCATGAATTCATCGACTAGAATTCCGCGGTTAGTGGCTATATCCGTACCGGCAGTCAATCCGATAGCCGGACGGACCCCGATGGCCATTAATAAAAGATTGGCTTTTAACTTTCCACCACTGGTAATAGTTAAGGTTTTGGTGCCGTCAACCTCCGCTTCCACTCCGGTTAAAGTGTTTTTAAGTAGAAAAGTAATTCCTTCTTGCTCCATTCTACTTTGAACCAGAGCAGCAGCGGTAGGCGGGAGAATGCTCCCTAAAATTTGATCGGCTAATTCCAGCACAATGACCTTTACCCCACACCTGCTTAAAGATTCCGCGGCTTTCAGCCCGATCAACCCTCCACCGACGATAACGGCCTGTTTTCCGGGATGGATGACCTTTTTTATACCCCTCACATCGGCCAGGCGCGTAAATCCGTAATAACTGCCCGGAGTTAGGCCGGGGATAGACGGTATAATCGGATCTCCGCCGCAGGCCACCAAAAGGCGATCATATGGCACCGGCTCCCCGGAGTCGACTATTACCTGTTTTTGATGGGGATCAATCCCGGTAGCAGTTATCCCGCTTAAAAGCCGGACTTGATTTTTTTGATAAAAATCTTCCGGCCGGTATAAAAGATCTTGAGAGGAAATTTGCCCCTCCAACCAGTAAGAGATCAAGGGTGGACCATATGCCGGTTCATGCTCGCGGGCAATAACTGTCAGTTGAACATCCTGGTCACAGGCTCGAATGGCTTCAATAGCATGGATCGCCGCAATTGAATTACCGATAATCACATGTTTGATCATTTTAAACCTCCTTCCTTTCGATAAAAACCAAAGCGCGATTAGGACAATGTCCTACACAGGAAGGACTATCTAAATCCTTACATAAATCGCATTTGACAGCTGTTTTTTTGCCATGGATGTATCCGGGGTGAACCGCGCTGTTGGGACAGGCCAAAACGCAACTCCAACACCCGACACATTTATTTCCCTCACAACTTACTATGCCCGTTGCCGGGTCTTTAGACATCGCCCCGGAAATACAGGCCCGGACACATTCCGGTTCATCACAATGCCGGCACTGGACGCCGAAGGAGTGAGGCAGTTTCTCTTGCACCTTGATTCTGGCGGGAGAAACCTCTCCCTTAGTAGCGTGATAGAGTTCAACGAGATCATCATAACCGGAATGGGCCAACCGGCAATAAAATTCACATAAGTGGCAATTAATACAGTTTTTCTCGATGGCATAAACTTTACGCACTGTTTACATCCCCTCTCCGGCATGTTTGATGCCCAGTTGTTCCAGCTCCACCGAGTTAAGGCCGACGCCGCATAAATGCAGACGGTTACCGCGTAAGCTTTCGATGGAGTTAATTCCCATACCGCCCATCATCTCTTTAATCTCATGTGTCCAACCATGAATTAGGTTCTGTAACCTCTCTGCGGCAATATCCGGATTAACCCTTCTGGTTTTATAGGGATCCTGGGTAGTAATTCCCCAACTGCATTTTCCGGTATAACATTGTTGGCAAAGGCGGCAACCGATAGCCAGCAGGGCGGCGGTACCGATATATACCGCGTCGGCGCCAAGGGCGATGGCTTTTACCACATCCGCGCTGCACCGAAAGCCGCCAGCGGCAATCACTGATACCTGATGCCTGATCCCTTCGCTCCGAAGCCTTTCATCCACGACGGCCAGGGCGATTTCGATGGGAATGCCTACATTATTCCGGATCATGGTTGGAGCCGCCCCGGTTCCGCCTCGAAAACCGTCAATAGCGATGATATCAGCTCCGGCACGGGCGACCCCGGTAGCGATGGCCGCGATGTTGTGCACTGCCGAAATTTTGACGGAGATCGGCTTTTGGTAGTCGGTAGCTTCCTTTAAAGTGAAGATCAATTGACGTAGATCCTCAATGGAATAAATATCATGATGCGGAGCGGGAGAGATCGCATCTGATCCTACCGGAATCATCCGGGTCCTGGAGATGGATTCAGTTACTTTCTCCCCGGGTAAGTGGCCTCCGATCCCCGGTTTTGCCCCTTGACCGATTTTAATCTCAATTATCCGACCGCAATTAAGATAATCAGGGTCGACCCCGAACCGTCCTGAAGCCACTTGGACAATGGTATTCGAACCGTATTCCCGTAGATCTTCATGAAAACCACCTTCTCCGGTGTTACAGAGAATCCCGCATTCCTTAGCGGCCCGGGCCATAGCCGTACAAACAGGTTTACTGATCGAGCCGAACGACATTGCGGAAAAAAGCAACGGCGTCTCCAGCATAACCGGTGGAGTTAGGGGGTAATCGTTACCCGGCCGCTGGGTTTTTAAGCCGTCCCGGTCGATTGTGGTTTTGTCCGTCGCCTGGTAAGAACCACCTTTTTTTACCACCTCTAGCCGATCCGGTTTGGCTCCCAGGTAAGTCCGGGTTTCCATCGGTTCCCGCAACGGATCGATGGGCGGATTAGTTACCTGACTGGCATTGATCAACATATGGTCGAAATATACAGGATATTGAAAATCATTACCCATCCCGCTCAATAAAGCTCCGCCTGATTCCGCTTGCTTAGTGATGTTGACTATATGTCTGGGCTGCCAGTAACTATTATCCTTATATGCAAGGTCGTTCTTTTTTATCTTCAAGCACCCGGTTGGGCAAAATAATACACAACGCTGACACGCCACACAATTTCGATCCAGGCTTTGTACCTGATTGGTTTTTTCATCATAATGATGGGCATCGAATCCGCACTGACGCTCACAAACACGGCATCGGATACACTTTTCATCATCCCTGACTATAACGAACTCATTGGTGGCTAAGGAAAAACTTTGGCCATTCATGCTGCTCCCACCTTTCTAAGTGAACAAGAAACCTTGCCGATGACAGGTTCCCCGCCTTCCGGGAACCATAGTTCATCTAATTGGGGACAGGCTGCCCGGAGAGCCGCTTCTTCACTGGCCACTAAAAGCAAGTCATCTTTTTTCCCCGCGGCTAATGACCGAAGTTTTATCCGATCGTTAAGCGCCATCATCCCACCGTTAAAACCGACAATAATCGAGAAGGGACCGTTAAAAAGCAGGCTACCGTATGTGATCCGCAGCTTAGTAAAGAAATCTTTTTCAAGCTGTTCCATGCGCTCAATCTCTTCCCAAAAAGGCGGGGCAAAGATCCCGGCTACTACTTCCATGGGCAACTGCTGACGCCGGTGTAACAGATCCACCGCATAGGCGATAGCTTCTGAATCGGTTTGCAGTGTCATTTCATAATCAAACATCTCCAAATAGCGGCGATTAGATCCATAAGAAGATACTTCGCCGTTATGCACCAATGTGTAATCCAACAGGCCAAAGGGATGAGCCCCTCCCCACCAGCCCGGAGTATTGGTAGGAAACCGTCCATGAGCCAACCATAGATAGCCTTGGTACTCATCTAAACGGTAAAACTCGGCCATTTGATCCGGGTAAGCCGCCCCTTTGAAAACTCCCATATTTTTACCGCTTGAGATTACATAGGATCCGGCCAAATTAGAATTGATACTCATTACAAGTTCCATGATGAGCTGTTTTTCCGCTTGTTCATCACTGTCGGTTTCAGGATGGACAAAGTAACGCCAAATCTCAGGCGATTGTCGAAACATCCCCTTCCGGACCGGGATCGGTTCAGCTAAAGTAATCCGGCAACGTTTTTCGATAATTCGCTCCGCTTCTAATCGGACAGTGTTATCTTCATATAGAATGTGCAACGCAAATAAATCCGCAAACTCCGGATAGATCCCATAAGCTGCGAACCCGCCGCCCAATCCGTTAGACCTTTCCCGCATACTGTCTATTGAACGAATGATAAGTTCAGCGCCGATCCTTTTGCCTTGTTGATGCAAAATTCCACTGATGGCGCATCCTGACGGGATACGGGTACTACCTTCTTTCCATGATTTAGTCATCAAAATCACTCCTTGACATCTAGTTGTCGGCTTGTTCTCCTGTTGTTGTTTCAACTTAAAAGCTCAGCGCCGGACTTATTAGTTTACCCAGAAAAGATTATTACTATATTAAGCTGAAAAATTTAAAAAATAAATAGAAAAGCGCTCATTATACATGTATACACGTTGATTATAGCCGTATACGGTATACATGTATATTTACCCTCAATGCTTGTAACTTTTATTGAATCACCAGTCATTTAGTGTTATTATCATTAAAAAATTAATTTGAAGTGTCCAATCGCTAGCAAAGAGGTCACAGAATGTGAAGCGGCCGGTATTAAATAATTATAATTTATACTACAATCTTCTTTCCAACTAGATTCAAAAATTGTATTATTGTATTATAAAGATACCCAAGGAGAGGACGATTCTAATGAAAAACCTGCCCCCTATTAATTCCTTGAGTTATCAACCCTTATGGGAACAGGTCTATCAGCTTTTGCGGGAAGCCATACTTTCCGGAAAACTTGAACCTGGTGAACAAGTAACTGAACCCGGTATTGCCAATCATTTAAAGGTGAGCCGTACCCCGGTCCGAGAGGCCATCCGTATGCTTGAACTGGAAAATCTCATCATTAACCTGCCACGGCGGGGCGCATTTGTATGTGGGATCAAATCCAAAAAGGAAATCGATGATATTTTTCAAATTAGGATCATCCTGGAGGGATTGGCAGCTGAATTAGCGGCGGAAAGGATCCGCCCCGACCAAGTTAAAAAGCTAAAGTCCCAATCCGAACAAATAGCTGAATGCCTCGATCAAAATGACTTGAAGCGGTGCATTGCTATTGATACCGCCTTCCATCAGCTTATCTATGAGGCATCGGAAAACGAGTACTTGCAAAGGTTCTTGGATAATCTTTTTGACCAGGTTACCCGTTTCCGAATGTCGTCTTTGGCGGATGAAGGCCGAATGAATGAGGCTTTGGTGGAACACCAAAAACTAGCTGAAGCCATAGGGGAAAATAACTCCGCGTTAGCCAGGGAGATTGCGGAAAAGCACATTAAAAACGCCTGGATTAGAGTGATAAAAGTCTTCGAACGTCAGCATGAGCAGCCTTAAAAAAGGAACCAGAGGATCCCGGGTAATTAGCGATTTAATAATCCGTGTTAATTATCTGAATTAGAGCTAAATGATTTATCAGTTTGCTGACAATATATAACTATATACAACTAAATAATCATTACCCGGCTATTGTTGCGCTCACATGATAACTAGGATAGCTTGATATCTCTTTTGAGCAGGAGCCTGACGGATGAAAAAATACCGCCTATCCCGGCTGTATCCCATTACCTCTTTAGGGGATCACGCCCCGATAAATAGTACCAAGGGCGTAGAACTGCAACATCAAAATGATCGGGAGGACATTTCCAAGGAAACTGCAGCATTTATCGTGGATGACCTTGGGAAAACCGATTGGCGGTTCATTACTCCCGATCATCCCGGATTATATTATATTGGAAGAATCGATAACCACGATCAACAAGCGCCTGTGTTAATCTGGCAAGGAACCGAGGTACGGACCAGTTTTACCGGGAAAAACATCGGTTTTAGATTCTCCGGTGCTTGGGGGCAAAACTATTTTAATGTCATTATTGATGGATCAATTAAACTTCTTAAGCTCAAAGAAGGGGCTACGCAAGATTATTTACTCGCCGCTACGTTGCCCGAAGGAACCCACCACTTAATCCTTTATAAACGAAGCGAGGCAATGTTCGGAAACGTTTCATTTCGCGGCCTGATCCTAGAGAAAGGAGCCGTTCTCGGTTCCAAACCGGAGCCGCTGCCGCTACGTATCGAGTTTTATGGCGATTCCATAACTGCGGGCGCTTGCAATGAAGACCTCAACGCCGACCAGTATGAAGATTCGTCAACCCACAATAACTATCTGTCTTATGCCGCTATTACCGCCCGAAGCCTAAATGCCGAGCATTTCAACATTGCTGTGAGCGGCACCGGTTTATGTTACAGCTGGAACCCGATACTAATGCCGGAAGTATACGATAAGCTCTATCCGGATAAAACTAGCGGAGAATATGTGGCACAGGGAAGAAAACCGGATATCGTCCTAATCAATCTCGGCCAAAATGATTACGGTTACCCGAATTCCCTGGGGCTCCCTTTCCCTGTCGCTTTTACCGAGAAGTATCTCGAATTTGTACGGAACATTCGCGTCACCTATCCTGATTCCCATATTGTCTGCGCCATCGGGGGGATGACGGTGTACCATGAGTCGGAGGAATTTAGGACAGCCTTTGAAGAAGCAGTGGCCGAGTTAAAAACCGCCGATCATCAGATATATTCTTTGACCTTCAACGCATCCACCGCTAACCACCCCAGAGTTGATACCCACGCGAAACTAGCGGCGGAATTGACCGCCTTTCTAAAAAGAATCATCATCCGCTAAATACCAATCATAGCCGCACCTAAGACCCCAGCTGAGTCTCCAAGTTTATTTTTAACTATCGGGGTCTCCAGCCCGTCTGAGAAGATCAGCTTGCTTACTTCCTCTCTGCCAAGGGTGTAAAGTTCTTCAATATTCGATAAACCGCCCCCGAGTACTACAATATCCGGGTCGAGGATATCAATGACATTTGAAAGCGCAATCCCGAAATGCCCTAAGAATTCATTAAAAACCATACTTGCACTCGGTTCGCAGTTGCGAAAACCCGCCACAATTTCCTGGACCGATACTGATTCCCCAAACCGCCCTTGATAGATTTTTTGCAATCCACCGCCGCTGATATAGGTCTCGACACAACCCCGTTTCCCGCAGTAGCACTTAGGTCCGGCCGGATCGATCTGGATATGCCCCCATTCCCCGGCAATCCCTTGCATCCCGGAATGGACCCTTCCGTCAATGGCGATCCCGCCGCCGCAACCGGTCCCCATAATCACCCCGAAAACGATCCGCTTGCCCCTTCCGGCTCCCAATAATGCTTCAGCCAGAGTAAAACAGTTAGCGTCGTTCTGTACCGCCACCGGATGTTTCAGGAGTGCTTCAATATCTTCTTTCAATGGTTTTCCGTTCAAACATTGAGTATTGGCGTTTTTGACCAAACGGGTCTTAGCAGAAATAGCGCCGGGGATGCCCATACCGAGGGTATGGGATTGGTGATTGATAGCAGAAAGGGCTTCCTGATAAAGCTGTTCAATTTTACCAAGGATTGCTTGATAACCATTCTCCTGTTGGGTAGGTATCCTTTTCCTATAAATTTCCTGCTGACCTTTATTGAGAATAACGAGCTCAATTTTGGTCCCACCCAGGTCAATCCCGATTTTGTCCATGGTTATCACCTCATGAAGGAGTATATAGAAAAAAACCTTAAGGACATTATATAATAAATCGCCCAATTTGGAAGCGGCGCTTTCGCCAAATTTGACCTCCAGGCAAAACTAACTTATAATTAGGCTAATGTTGTTCTTACAAATATCGAGGAGACATTCAAATGGATAATGATAATGGCCATAATTCATCCCACCCCGGCGCCGAGCAAGAAGATGGACAGGTCCAGGTCCTGCCTCCGGAAGAACGGGAAAAATTCAAGGGGATAACCATAGACGTCGGAGAGGAGAAACAAGATCACCGGAATTATTCCGAATATGAGTACCGGGATCCCCACAAGCGGGTCTATGTCCGGCGCGTTAAGCTGCCAGGAGGGTTCTTGAACTGGTTACCGCTGGGTTTATTAATTATTGCTGTGACTTTGATGGCTTTACCGTTTCTTTTCTTTATCATACTGCCGATGATTATCATTATTTTATTGAGCAGCCTGTTCCGGCGTTAACATGAGCCTCCTTTTCGTACCAGAAGCTCATAACTTAGTTGTAATTAAATTTCCCGATTCATAACGTTTAAGCCCTTTTTGAAAAAACAAATAAGCAATCAAGATATATACCGCATCAAAAGCCAATAATCCCATTAACCCGGACCAGCTGAAGACCTGTAAAATTCGATACGGTATAAAGACCATAAAACCGGTGGGTAAAAGGGTATAAATAATCCATTTCACTTGTTGCCGGAAGATGCTATCCGGATATAACGAAAAATTTAAGATAAACTCAGTGACCAGTCTGGTAACGGAGGAAGAATTGCCGATAAAAAATGTCAGAGTGTCGGCGCTAATCATTACCGCCCCCATCAACAAACCACCGGCGACGACAAATAATGAGAATAGTAGGAGCTTAATCGGTGCGAACCCGTTAACCACAAAAAACAAGATATATCCGTAAAAAAAATCACCCCAAGCCGAAACGATCATCCTGGAACAGTGAACATTGATCATCACATCCTTGGGCTGTAGTAAATATTGGTCTAACTCACCATTGATAATGATCCCGGAAAGCCTCCGGACATTGCCGAAGCAAATATGAAGAAACCCAAAGGTCGAAGCGGCCAAGGCCCAAATCGCCATGATATCTTGATATTGATAGCCTCCCAGATCCGTTACTCTTTGAAAGATGATCCACCAAAAAAAGAGGAAAAAAACATTATTCAAAGCCATCCCGATCACCTGCATCCAGAAAGCGATCCGGTATTCCATCGCCGCCGCCAAATTGTATTTAAAATAAAGCCCAATCAATTTTAGATGTTTTTTAGCCTCCGTTAACATTAAGCTTTTTCACCCCTTTTCCATATAGTAGGCTGGTTGCAAATGCAAAAAACACCATATAAAACAGTTGAATCGGTATGATTTGCAGCATCGCCTCGGTTGAAAACTTGGTCAATAAATGGGCCGGAGCATAAGCAATATAAGAAAAAGGGAGGTAAACAGCGACTTTTTTGATAACCTCCGGTAAAAACTCCAATGGTAAAAAGAGACCCAACATAAAAGCCAGTTTTTGAAAGATCCAATAAAACGCTGTATTATCCTCGGTCCAAAATGCTGTAATTCCGATCGCCGCTTCCATAAAAAAGTTTAATAAGACACCGAGCCCAAACGAGAGTAACACTACAGGCAATGCAATCCAACGGAAACCTTCCAACTGTCCTACCAAGCAAAACCCCATAATTAAACCGATGGGTAGATTTATCATTAGCCTGACCGCTATCTGGCCAAAACCATCGGAAAGCTGATATAGGATATAACTATAGGGTTTATTTAGCTGGTAAGCGATATTTCCGCCTCGGATCTCATTATTTAGGTTTTGAAAAACATCACTCTTAGTTAAAATCACCAATTCGGCGGCCACATAGTACCAGATTAATTGGTTGACCGAATAGCCTTCCAAGGATGGGTTTTTGGTAGCCACTGTTTCCCAGAGTTGCAGAAAAATAAAGAGAATCAGTACTAAAAAAAATGAACCCAACAAAATATTTAACCAATAAACAAAGGCGCTATTGATACTAGTCTCCGCCACCTGCAGGTATTTAATGATTTTACGCACGGACTTCACCGCCTTGACGCACCGTTTTATAAATAGCGGCGATGATCTCTTCCAACGGAATGTCGGAAATAGTCACGTCCAGGATATTTCCGGCGCGGAGCAGCTTCATCATTACCTGGTGCATCTTTTCTTCTCCGGCGTCAACTTCAAGTTTTACGGCCGGCCCCTTACTCTTGATTATATTTAGGCCTTCGAACCCCGATAAATCAATGCTATCACTAAACTTGACATCGATAATTTTTTTATGAAGATATCCATATTTGAGCTTTTTAAGGGTATTATCCAAAACAATCCGGCCGTGATTAATGATTACCGCCCGCTGGCACAGTTGCTCGACATCCCCGATATCATGACTGGTCAAAAAGATAGTGGTTTTTTGTTCTTGGTTCAACCTAACAATCAGTTCGCGAATTTTTTGTTTGACCACTACATCCAGTCCAATAGTAGGTTCGTCCAAAAAAACCACTTCCGGTTGGTGAAGGATGGAGGCGGCAAACTCACAACGCATCCGCTCCCCCAGGGAAAGCTTGCGAACCGGGACTTCCATCAAATCGTAAATTTCAAAGAGGTCGACGATTTCCGCAATCCGTTTTTTCAATATTCCCGAATCGATTTCATAGATCGCTCCCAACAGTTTAAAACTATCGATGGGGGGCAAATGGAACCAAAGCTGGGACTTTTGACCGAAGACACTCCCAATTTTGAAGGAGAGTTGCTTTCGTTCTTTACTGGGATCATACCCCAGTATCGAAATATCACCCGATGTAGGATAGAGAATGCCGGTCAACATTTTAATGGTAGTTGATTTCCCGGCGCCGTTGGGACCAAGAAAGGCAATCAATTCGCCCCGGCGGACTTCGAGATCAATTCCACTAACCGCTTCAATTTCGCGATATTCCGGCCGGAAGAGGGCCTTAACGCTACCATGCAAACCCTCTTTTTTAATCTTGGTTTTAAAAGTCTTCTTCAGTTGGCTAACCGAAATAACCGTATCCATCTTTCCGCCCCCTGTCTTAGTTCCAATACAAATATTAAACCACAGAGGAGACAGCGAACACGGAGGATACGGTAAATAAAAATAATATAGACTTTAAAATCTCTAGCCCCTCTGTGAACTCTATGGTTAAATAAGTTTAGAATAAAAAAAACCGCGCCAATCACTTAAAAAGTGACTCCGCAGGTTTCTCCGCGTGTAGGATCCGTCCCTATGCCGCTCGCGTCTGACGCTAGACATACTCACTTGTTATTAATAATTTAATATCATCTGGAAATTTTGTCAAGTATTATCTTGTAGATGCGCTTAAAACTCCGTCAGTTAATCCAACTCGCTCTAAATCATCCCACTCGGTAACCGGCGGCAGGCAATTTTGATTTATACATACATAACAAGTCGGCTGACCGTTCACCAGCTCCCGGCCTTCAAAGAGTCCACCCGCAGGATGGGTTTTCAAGTTTTTCCGTTCCCCAATCCAGGCTAAAATACGGTGGGGCAAAAACTTTCGGCGTAGTCTAATCAAAAGCTCTGGGGGGCTATTACCGTCACTGACGAAGGTAAATTCCTTAATCCCTTGGTGAAACAGATCTAGAGCACTCATCAATCCGGCATAACCCCAGCTGTTATGTTGCATTTCCCCGCCATAGGCTTTAAAGATCCGTTCGGCTTCCTCCCAAAATTCATTTCTTCCTGTATAAGCAGCTAACTTCAGCAAATTCTCGGCCTGCACCGCCACCCCGCCCGGAATCGCCTGATCCGGACCGGAGAGCGGCCGGCTCACCAATTCAGCTCCGTTCTCCGGAGTCAGGTAGTACAAACCGTTCCCATTCCCAAACCGGCCGATAGCCGTCGAGGTCAAATCGATGCCCCTGGCCAACCACTCGCCGTTAAAGTCAGCCTCATACAAATCAAGTAATCCCTGGGCTAAAAAGGCATAGTCATCCAAAAAAGCTTCTCCATAGGCTTTACCGTCTTTATAAACCCGAGCCAAATTACCCTCATTTAGCCGTACTGATTCCCAGATAAACTCCGCCGCCTTCCGGGCCGCCTCATAATCGGCTGAATTCTGGAATACTTGATAGCAATATGCCAAACCGCCGATCATCAACCCGTTCCAGCTGGTAATCACCTTTTCGTCCCGAAATGGCTTCACTCTTTCTTCCCGGATCTTCAAAAGCTTTTCCCGGATCGCCCCTAGCTTCATAAGTTCAGAACCATCAAACGATTTGCCTTCAAAATCGTGTAAGCGGTTAAGGATATTTTTCCCTTCAAAATTACCCTTCTCCGAAGCCCCATAGTAATCAATGATTAACCGGGCGTCATCTTCATTTAGTGATTCCCTGATCTCATCAACGGTCCAGAGGAAAAACTTACCCTCCTTCCCCTCGCTGTCTGCGTCTTGAGTGGCATAAAAGCCGCCTTCCGCCGCGGTCATCTCCCGTCTAACGTAGTCGGCGGTCTCCCGGACTACCCGCTGATACTCTTCCTCGCCGGTTAGTTGAAAACCGATGCTATATAACCGGAGCAACTGGGCATTGTCGTAAAGCATCTTTTCAAAATGGGGCACACGCCAATAGCGGTCGGTTGAGTAACGATGAAAGCCCCCGCCCAACTGATCGTAGATCCCGCCTCGGGCCATCCGGCTCAAAGTGAATAAGGCATGGTTTAATTGACGGGGATCATCTTGCCTGCTCCCAATATTTAAAAACAACCGCAAAAGGCCAGGATTAGGAAACTTCGGAGCGTCATTGTACCCGCCATTGGTGGTATCCGCGTAACGGTATAGTTCGGCAACCGACTTCTCCGGGAACTCCTTTCCCGGCATTTCTGGCCGGTTAGCCAATTCCGCTTCCCTTTGCAGATATTTAGTGAGTTCAGCCCCGGCCTCGCGGATTTGCTCCCGTTCCTCCACCCATTTGCGATGGATTGCTTCCAGAATATCCGGAAATCCCGGCCTACCATACATTGAGACCGGCGGATAATAGGTCCCCCCGAAAAAAGGACGCCGGTCATGGTCTAAAAAGGCGGTCAACGGCCAACCGCCATGGCCGGATATTGCCTGGACCGCTTGTTGATAGATCTGATCCAGATCCGGCCGTTCTTCCCGATCAACCTTGATATTGACGAAATATTGGTTCATTAAAGCCGCGATCTCCTGGTCTTCAAAGGATTCCCGTTCCATCACGTGGCACCAGTGGCAGGCGGAATATCCGCAGGAGAGCAGGATTGGTTTTTCTTCCTCTTTAGCCTTTTGAAAAGCTTCGTCGCCCCAGGGATACCAATCGACCGGATTGTGGGCGTGTTGGAGGAGATAGGGGGAAGTTTCCTGAATTAGGCGATTGGTATGTTGCGTTTCAAGCATTTTTTAATCACCCTTTTGAGTTTACTTTTATCAAGATAGTTAAAGTAAGCCAATGACCAAACCGCGGAGCAGCTCTTTTCAAAAGTGGTGAGTCATTTTTCGCCAAGCGACTTGTTTTCATGAACACCAAAGTAATAACAGCCCACCAACCTAAGAAAGTCAAATAACTAAAAAAGAAAATAACCCGGTTTAAAATCAAATAAAAGTTTTGTCAAAAAGAAATTTCTTCATTAAAAAACCGACAACCAACCCGGAAAGCGCAGCACCAATCGCGTGTACATAGTTGCCGCTCACACTTTGAACCAGCGGCTCATTACCGCCTAGTATTCCAAAGATGTTAAAAACCAATGACTCTGAAGTCATTCCAATCAGCATTGCTTTTAGGGGGAAATAGTCCGTACCCCAAATTTTCACACTATGATACATTGCCAAGCTAACCCAAGCGGCCAATCCAATCGAACCCAGTATCCCCAATGTCCAACTTGGTTCTCTTAGCCACATTAGGCTAATTGCTTCTAGAGATGACAGTGTCGTAAAGCCAAAGTGCTTCATAATTTGCGTGAATGTTTCAAACACCGGCCCTGCAGCAAATCCAATCAATATAGCCAGCATAGACTTATCCGCTTTCATTTCTTCACCCTAATGAAATACTTCTTTTCCTAACTTCCGTGAATACTTCTCACCCAGGGATACCCCAGCGAGATTAGCTAGTGGTAAGGGCCGGTTTCATGGATGAGACGACTCCTGAATTTTCTGTAATTTGTTTATCCCTTTACCCTCTATTACCAGCTGTCCCCAAAGTTAGTGTATTTTTTTACAAGGTGCCCTAAAATAAGTCCAAAAAGGAACATGCCAAAAAGTGCTCCATATACAGTGGGGATTGAATGTTTTACAAACTTTAACCCCAACAATGGAGGATACACTACAGCAAAGGTAAGAAAGGTTGTTAGCTCCGCTAAGACAATGCTTTTCAGATAAATGAAATCTCTACCGGTAAACTTGACTAATAAACAAAGGGTAATGCCGATAAACATTGGAGCATTTAATGACATCAGAAAACCGAATATTTGGGCTGGAAGCATATTAAGCTCAGGAGGGTCAAAAAAGAGGGCTGCCGCGTCTCCCCAGGGAGTTCGCGAATTAATGTTGAAAAGGTTTATGATAAATATGTACAAGTTATAGAGTAATCCATTGATACCTCCAAACGTGAGCCCTGCAGTAAAAGGTCTTTGATTTTAACTTTGTTCACTATTCATCTCACCCAAAATAAATTTCCACCCTATTTAGGATTATTCTTTTTTTTATGTCATGTTTCTATTCTATAAATTGAATAATGGTATCAAAAATTGCTCTTGGTTGTAGTGTATAAATTACTACTTGAATGGGATTTATAAAAAATTTGATTAAACTAACGGGATTATAAGCTTGCTGTTTCTCGTTTCTACAAGAGCGTTCCTCGGTGTGCATGGTATCACACCTTCCAAAGCCGGAAATAATGGTCAAGTACTCAAAGCTCATCCTCGCCTAACCTTCCAATTAACTGTTAAAGGAGGAGCCGAAATGAATTACCGGATTGAAAAAAAAGAAGCATTCCGAACCGTTGAAAGATTCCCGAGCGTCTTAATCCTAAATGAAAATATTATCCCCTTATTGAGCGGCTCGATTTTGAAATTAACTGGCTTAATTTGAAAGTTAAGCGGCTAAATTTTGAAGTTAACTGGCTTAATTTGAAAGTTAAGCGGCTAAATCTTAAAATTGACTGGCTAAATTTCGGGCGGTGGGGTGGCTGTCAGAAAAGGGTACTTTTTAGACAGCCGCTTTAGATCAAGATTAAAAGCGTTACCCAACCGAGGTGTATTTTAAAACCGCATCGGTGATCAAATCCCAATCCGGGAATGGATTTTGTGTCCTCTTCCTTCGCCAATGGCATTATGTCGCAAGTAGTTCTCAAATCTACCTGCAATAATATTGAAAATGGCCTTCCCATAAAAGGAAGGCCTATTTATTAATTGATTTTTATAATTTACCTGCTATTTTCCCTCAACATTCACCTTGAGTTCAGCTATAAATGGTGTATCATCGATAAACTGTCCCGATAATTCAATTGTGGTCACAGAATCTCTAAAATCCACATAACGAATTATATCCCATACATTGAAAACCGCTTCCCAACCACCATTAACTTTATTTAAGCTGATTGCTCCTTTTCCACCAAGATTGCTGCTAAACTTATTTCCAATAACTTTAATATCTTTAATCTCTTTTTCACTGCTCAGATTCAATTTTAAATCATCTGCTTTTTTGGTAAGCCATTCTTCTTTTACAACAATTGGGTTTACTTTTATAGCAGCTCCCTTTTTGATATCATCATTGGCATTACTATTAGTTTTGACATTAATCCATGAATCGTATCTTGTCCATACAGTCAAAGGCAATCCACATAACTCAACACTATTTTGCCCTTTAATCATTGCACCCATTACACCACCTAATAAACCAAACGTCCTGCCCATGCCAGAAACAAATTCACCGCGAGACATCCCAGAGTTTATTATACGTCCAATTAAAGGAACCGACATACCATCAACCGACGGAGCTTCAGAAATAACTAAATCCAAGAAACCTGATAAACCGAGACCTGAGGCAGGTTCACATCTTCGAATATAACCCTTAACTAAAGTTCCACTACGGAAACAAACTTCATTATTTATAAACACGTCCTCCATTATCCTAAATGGTATCAAATCTCCTTTTTGATTATATAAAGAGGAGATGTTCACTACCGGTTGCAATTTTATTTGTGTATATGCAGGTACTTTAATTGTCTCCGTTTCATTAATATGTTGAGTTGATTGCGGTGAAATATCCCCAATTGTAGTTAAATTAGCTAATTTCTCTCTTTCTAATGTTTTTAAATAGTATTTCTTCATGATTGAAGTTGCATTGGCAATGTCATTTTGGTCAGGAACTATGTAATATTTAACTTCTTTAATCAATTCAACACCGTCGTTCTCATTTAAAAGCGTATGCCGTTGATAATTCAAATCAATATAGTATGTATATCCAGGGACGAATTCTATTTGATTTCCGACCTGTCCACTCCACCATAAAAAATGCTTACCTGGCTCAACATAATTGAAACTATACGAATTTTCCTTTATTACTGTCAAAACTTTTTCGTCATCGCAAATTATTAATTTCGGAACTTGCTGTTTCGGTCTGCAAATAAAATAGACCAAAACTTTATCTCCTTTTACTTCACCAAAGACTTTTTTATCGCCGGTATATGTATCAGCAGCAAAGACACTAAAACCAAAACTAAGGGCTAATAATAACAAACCAAAAAACTTTAATCCATAGAATCCATTACTTTTCTTCATTTATTATCCTCCATAATACAATCTAGAGCGTGGTTAAAAGCGCTCCTTTTGTACCATTTAATTCTATTTACGCTACATAATTCCTGCTAAGTTGTAAATGTTTCCAAGGTTAAAGTCCATTTCCATCCACTGACCAATTTCTCGGCATAATACCCTGTAAAACAAGAATAACGAACATATCATTTAGTCCATTCCTATTCATTATTTTTGCAATGCACCCATTCATCTTTAATTGGATATTATGTGATAATTATCGAACCAAATTGAAGGCCATGGAAGGAGAATGTTATATGGATAATACTAATTCCCGTATCCCATCCAAATCTCCGGATCACTTTTTATGTTGCGATACTGATAGTGTCCTGGTATGCGGCGAAGGAATCGATAACGTTAATCATCCGGTCAGGACCGACGTGAACAGTGTCTTGGCCACTTTACCAAGCGCCAGCGTTCAATCTCAAATCGGACGGCTTTTTTCAGCTGTTTTTGCCGAATTTCTAACTCCTGAGTCACGCAGTAGATTACTAATCATTGAAAATCCCACCGATTCAGGGAGAATTATTTATCTGGACTCAGTTTTTGGCGGCATCACCATTATTCCGGCAAATCAACCTTTAAGTTATCAAACTTCTTTAAGCTTTACTCTGACTCGTGATACTGCAATTCAAGGAAGTCCATTTGAGGAGCGGAATCTTAACTTTAGTTTCCCTGACAACAGCGCCATGAATCTATTCTTCTCTAACGGTGTTCCCAGCGGCGGCACTATAGTAGCCCAGTCACTCCAGGTTTTTGGCCAATTTTCTCTTGATTTTGCAGGCAAAATAATTATTCCTCCCGGTCACAACCTTGGGGTCCAAACTTTTGCCGGGAGCCTTATCGAGGGAAGCGTCAATATGCGTGAGACGGTGATCTGGTATGAGCTCGATCTTCC
>JAEZJK010000095.1 GCA_023415835.1 Bacillota bacterium | reverse complement strand
ACGAAAAAAGCGGCCTAGTATACGGAAATTCGATAATTAAAGAAAATGTGAGTTCCTGAGCAAAAACCTAACTCTTGACTGTCTGTTTTATCGAGAAAAGGTCAGTCTATATTCTCTCTCCTCCAGCTTCATAATCCTTTGATCGATCACCTCCGCCACCAGATCGATGTCGATATTGCCGACCTCTTTCCCCAACAGTTGGCCGTACTTCTCCTTAATGCTTTTTTCCAAGGCCATTTTATCAAGCTCGTCTCCGCCGTAAATCAAGATCACTTCAATCTTCTTTAGCAGATACTTGGTTTTATCGACGGATTCCTCCAATTTCAGCAGGCGGGTCTCCTTCTCTTCGTTGGCCAACTCCAATTGCCGGATCTCCTGATAGTATTGATCCATCCGGTAACTGACTAAAACACTGAATACCGCAACACCGGCCAGTAGTCCAACGAACATTCCGCTTACAAAACACCGGAACCCTTTCAGATCAAAAAACAAGATAACCTTCATTGAGACCAGAAATCGCCACAGCATTGGATTAGCCGGATCAAACCGTACCCCAGGTTAGCCCCGATCAAGGCCGTTAAAATATAGGCCATCTGTTTGACGATGGACTTGATTTCGCCATTAAACAACCCCTTTTCAAAGATTTCGAAGGATGAAAAAGTGCCTCCTAAAGCGGCCGCCACTGCCCAGATCTTTACCGAACCCGCCAAGTTTAGCATGGTCCGGAGCGGCGGATGGTTATTGATTATCGCGCCGATACCGGCAAAAACGCCGGCCCCGGTTACGATCCCAAAGGAGATCAGAAAGTTATACAAGATATTGCTAACAAAAAGATTCATCGCGCCCGCCTGATTCGATATAAAAAGCTTGGTATAACCTATGAGATTGATGACGGTAATATTAAAAAAATTTGGTGGGAAGAATTAAAAATGGAAAGGGGAAAGAGAAAAGGGTAAATGGTAAAGGGGAAAACTTTCAAGGCTGTTAGGCTTACTGGTTTATGGCCGTTTCCCTTTTAGTATTTAGTTATCCTATCGATTATGACTATTACATCACCAAAAAGCGGGTTTATGTATTAGTTTTGTGTCGATTTTGTATCGTTAACTAGGCTAAATTATAGTATCATGATTCATCTATTAAATAGAAAAAGAGCTGACCCCAAAAAGGAAATAGGCCAACTCATTTTTTAAAAATATAGGCTCTTTTATCAGAAACGGTTGATCTAGAATATTGCTTGCTACCAATTATGGCCAATCCGCGGGCTGAAACCCCACGGCTGAATATATTTCGCGTACGAACCCCCATAAAATGGAGCTACCGGATCTAATATATTATTTAATGTTTACATTTTTATATCTAGAGCAGCCGGCTTTAACTGGGTTGACTGTAAGCCTAGCCGTGTGGGTTTAGCCCGCGGCGGACAGAACCTCTTACTTTTTGGATATCAAGATCAACCATTATTGAAAACAGAGCCAAAATAAAAACTATTAATCTTAATTTCTAATATAACTGCTTAAATTCCCCTCAGTATTAGCACTAGGCGAAAAATCCGTTGTATTTCCAGATGAAACAGCGCCTACAGCATAAATAGTAGAGCATTTACTTGCCCAAAAGCCTCTGTCATTGTTTGTTACAACAGAATTTGGAGCAATTATGGTACTATTGTATTCAGCTGCGATTCCTATATTGCTATTATTTGTTACAGTAGAAGATACCTTAGCATATGAATTATACTGAACATAGATTCCAATTTCAAAATTTTCCACAATTAAATTTGCTCCACAATTTGCGTATGATCCGGTAGTTACAGATACTCCCTCATTAACAGTGCTATTTCCGTACAATTTAAAACCATCAATTAACCCAATTTTATTCCCATTTTGAATTAGAAAACCTTTACTACATTCGGAAAAATCGAGTAAACAATTATTCGGATTTGAAACATTGCCCAAAATATGGATTTTATCTCCTTCAGAATGTTTTACCTCTATAGCACTAGTATAATTATATGTCCCATCCGCTACTTGAATTGTTACTATTGCATTCGCTGCAATCCTTTTATCGCTCAAATAATCTAGTGCCGCTTGGACATCTCCAAAATCAGCCGGTACATTTAAGGTCATATCTCCGGTGATCGTTCCGGTAAAACTGGGAGGTGCTGCATAAACTCCGGATAAGGTTGTGCAGATTGCTAAGACAATTACGAAAATGATTGTTCGGTGTAGCTTCATCAAATTATCCCCTTTACATATTATTTGGAACGTAAAACGCTTCCATTCCAAATTATTCTATTTATTTCTAGTTTTCCCTTTATATGAAATTTTTTTCTAAAAAATTATTCAGTAAATCCCCCTCTTAAAAAAACAGTTGCATTTTCCCGAAAATACGGCGAACACTGTGATCGTTAACGTTAATAATCACACTTAGCAGTTTGAAAAAAACCGGGACTTTTAAGCTCTTAATTTTACACTTTTCCCTTTTAACTTTACACTTTACTTTGTCCGGATCTGGATATGTATGGTAAAATAATATTAAAAAATTTCCATTGAAACGAGGTCGATATCAATGACCAAAAAACACCCTATCATAGTTTTCACAATCTTACTTTTCCTCGTAACCGGCTTAACCCAAACCCTCGCCCAGGACGGACCCGTCAAACTCCCAAAACCCATCCCCGGCATCGGTGAAGTAACCACTTATAAAATCGGCGAAAACATCTACATCGGGCCCAATTTTAACTTGGATAATGATTTCCATATCCTTTGCTAGTTCGGCCCATCCCGGACCATACATCATGGCCTTTTGACTGGCAACCAAGTGAATGCTTCCGTTGGCGATCGATTTTTTACATCCCGTAAAGAAGCGCCGTCAGACTCTATCCTTGGAGTCTGATGTAAGATCATAGTCCATCCTTGGATGTTACATAGGAAGAAAAAAATTAAACTTGTTTCATAAAACGTCTACCGTATCGAAAGAGGTGTTCAAGCCATGATTATTGACTGGATCCAACCCATCAAAAATATAAAAAGCAACCCCGCTCAGGAAGATCTGATCTTCGAAACTTTCATGAATGATTTCCAGAGAATTTTGGAGGGCGCTTGCCATGGAGACCCGATTATTATCAGGTTCAGCGAAGGTTTCCGGGCGGAAGTGCGTTTTCTTAATGAGAAAGGCTTGGTTGATCTGAAAACAATTTCGAAAGATTTTAATATAATTCGCCAGTATGATT
Source organism: Bacillota bacterium (assembly GCA_023415835.1). Lineage (GTDB taxonomy): Bacteria > Bacillota > UBA4882 > UBA8346 > UBA8346 > JAAYHS01. The sequence goes on along the minus strand of JAEZJK010000095.1, from coordinate 618 downwards.
TACAAACCGAAAAGCTGATGGAACTCCGGGATCAACTCGCGGATCAACTTAAAGGTTACCCAGAGAAGATTGACGAATTGGATGAATTCATCAAGCGAAAGCTGGAACACCCGTTATTCGAGATTAATTACGTGCTAAATAATAAAGTAGTGAAATCCTTCTCGAGAATCCCTTATTTCCATGTACATATGTCGCTCCTGGGAATGTTGGCGGCGTTTTATCAAGATGATGAAACTATTGGGTGATGGTGAATCCAAATTCACTTTTCCTGTTCAATTAGATATTGTAACGGGGTAAAATCAAAAGCCCTCTCTATTCCGTTGGAACTTACAACCTTGGGATTCTCCAGCAATATCTGCCCGCTTCCGGCGCCGATGACGATAAAGTTCAGCCGTATCAGGGTAGTTTCTTTACCACTGAAAGATTGGTTACGGATACCGTAAATATTGACGGTCAAGCCGTTTTGGATGTCGATGACGCCGCTGTTCCATTCGGCTAAACCTTGATCCTCGACTAAAAAGGTACCCCTCGAAACGTAAACCAGCTTGAGTTGTTGGGGATCATATTTCACATCCATTCTAAACTTCCGGGCGTCTTGCAAATTGTAGGCAAACAAAT
>JAEZJK010000085.1 GCA_023415835.1 Bacillota bacterium | reverse complement strand
CATCGGTGTATTTGAAAAGTTAGACTTTATGGAACTTAAAATGAGGTTTGTTTTAGGGGATTTTGACACAACTCCAAGGGACTATTACGATTTCAAAAAATCAGTTTACTCCGGGTTCCCTTTAGATCAAGAAAAGCTTGATAAGATTTTTTCTGATCTGGACAAAATAGTCAGCCAGATGGAAAACATGAATCAACCCATACCTTATCTTTATAGCGGGCTTGAAATGCTGGTAGCAATAGTTCCCTACATCCTCAGCGGCCCCAAAATGATGCAACTGGCAAAGCAGTATGGCGACATAACTTCATCAGAGTTTGCAGCCAGGTATTTTGAAAAGGATTCTAAACTGTTCAAACTATTTAGCGGATTCGGTTATCCGGATATGTCGGCTCTGATGGTTGGGAGCGCATTAGCGGGGTTATTCACCGAATTATGGACTGTAAAAAATGGCATGCAATCATGGGCTGACATTCTCGCGGAAAACTTCAGGAAACTGGGGGGAGAATTGAAACTTAACAGCTATGTTGACGGAATAATTACTAAAAACGGCGCCGCCGTCGGAGTTTCTTGTAATAATACCGTTTATGACGCTGATTATGTTATTTCTGCCGGAGATTACAAGAAAACCCTCCTGAAGCTCATCGATGATCAAAGCCTTATCCCACAGACACTCCGGAATAATATCGACCGAGCCTCCGTCTCGGAGGGCTACTTCACGGTATATCTGGGATTGAATCTGCCCAACGGAGAACTAGCTAATTATCTGAAAGTTCCCCATGTATTGGTTTTTGGAAACAAGCCCAGCATGGAGATTGATAATTCCGAAGATGGAGAGTTTTTTAGTAAGGCAACTGTTGAACTATATTCTCCATCCATGATAAACCCCAAACTTGCTCCTGAAGGGAAATCATCATTGATGCTTCAAACCAAGGCGCCTAACCGTTGGATGAACAACTGGGGCAACGGAGACAAGACGGTATATGGACAATTAAAGGAAACAGCGATGGATGCGATGATCGAAAATATCTCCAGGCTGATTCCGGGCTTGATGGATTATATAGAATATAAGGACGCCGCAACTCCCCTGACATATGAAAGATTCACCCAAAATACCGATGGAGCGTCCACCGCCTGGGGCATGAATCCAAAGAAGGCGTTCTATAAAAACGCGATGGGTGTGAATATCGAGACACCGGTAAAAAACCTTTATATAGGCTCTTGTTGGGCGATGCAAACGGGCGGTGTGCCAGGCGCCCTTTGTGCAGCTTATCAGTGTGTCAATAAGATAAAGTGAATCTGGTAAATTGAAGTAAACAATGTAAAGATAACATACCCTAATTCAAAAGGAGCTAGCATGCACTTGACTTATAATGATTTAAAAGCCTATCAAAGAAGCGAACATTTCATTTGGACAGATGACTATATTTCGCAAAACATGTTAACCGCCCACCTTGACTTGAATAATGACGCTGCTAGCCGTAACATCCATACTATCGAAAAGACAATTGAATGGATAATAGATAAAACTCCCATCAGGGGCAGATTGTTGGATCTTGGTTGCGGTCCGGGCTTATACACGTCATTGTTGGTGAAAAAAGGATATTCGGTCACTGGAATCGATATCTCGGAACGTTCGATTTCCTATGCGAAAAGAAAAGCGGCTGAAGAAAATCTCCGGATCGATTATCAATGTAAGGATTATATCAAAGACGACATCGGTTCGGGATATGATATGGCGATCTGTATTTATTGCGACTTCGGCGCTTTAATCCCTGATGAACAGAGGATTTTATTAACGAAAATTTATAACGGCTTAAATGAAGACGGCGTTTTTATATTTGATCTGTTCAAAACCGGTCTCTGTAATACTAAGCGGGAGAAAAGAGATTGGCTTTATTCTGCTGAAGCTGATTTCTGGTGTGAAAAGCCTCATTTCTTATTAGAGGAAGTAAAACATTTCGGTAAGGAAAAAGTCTGGGGAACACGGAATATTGTTATTGAGGAAGGGAAATTGCCTAGGGAATATATAACATGGGACCACTATTATACGGAAGATGAAATCAGTGAGTTGTTAACTAAGAATGGCTTTGATGTTTTTGCTATCAACAACGAACTAGTAGCTAATAATAATTTTACCAGCAATGATGTAATGTTTATCAAAGCAAAGAAGAGATGATAGTTATCGTAGAATGGGCTTTCAGACCATCACCACCCCTTCCGTTAAACACCCTAAGAAAAAGAGGCTAAACTAATGACTGTAATCATTGATACCATCCGCCAAGAACTAATCCGAAGCAGCGACGAACAAACCAAAAAAACCAGCCAGAATTATTTTAAGGAAAAAATCAAGTTCCATGGCGTCAAAACCGCGATTGTAACTAAAATTGCAACCGAATACTTTAAAATAATCAAAGATAGGCCTAAAGCTGAAATTTTTACTTTGTGCGAAGAGCTTTGGCAATCCGGCTACCTTGAGGAATCATTCATCGCTTGCAATTGGTCATATTATCTCCGTAAAGATTATCAACCGGAGGATTTTAAAGTCTTCGAAAAATGGGTCAATAGTTATGTGAGTAATTGGGCTTCTTGCGACACCCTCTGCAATCATACCATCGGCGCATTCATAGAAATGTATCCCGAATATTTGGCGGAGCTAAAAAAATGGGCTAAGTCTGAAAACCGTTGGATGCGCCGGGCGGCCGCCGTATCACTGATCATCCCCGCTAAAGAAGGGAAATTTTTAAAAGACATTTTAGATATCGCCGATCTGCTGCTGATAGACCAAGACGATCTGGTCCAAAAAGGTTATGGCTGGATGCTTAAGGCTGCCAGTCAGGCTCATCAGCCAGAAATATTCGAGTATGTGATGACCAAAAAAGCAATCATGCCCCGAACAGCTTTACGATACGCAATTGAAAAAATGCCTAAGGAATTAAAAGCAAAGGCGATGGCAAAATAAGATTATAGCTAGATTAGTGAAAATCCTTTTCAAGGAGTGGTTGCATGTGTGAATTCTGCACCAAACACGGTGAGGGAAAAAAGTGGTACGAAGTGATGGAGAACTACTCTAAGGAACTTTTAGCCGATCCGGCCCGTCAAAGGTATTTCAAAAGTTTTGTTCAAAACTTTCGTTCCCATACATATACGAATCTTCAGAAGTTGGAATGGAGTAGGCAAAAATTACCTTTAGCCTACCGTTTCATCAGAAAAATTGCAACGATCAGCGTCAAAAATAACCACTATGGCCAGGTAGTCCCCTTGGAAGATGCGCTTAAAATCGTGGAAATGGCGCAATCGATCACTCGTATCCCCTGTGTCTGCAGGAGTGTCACCGCCGGTAAAAATAACGCCCGGTATTGTTTGCTATTAGGAATCGATCCCTCGGACACAATCAAACATTGGCCCGAAATAGAATCATCCTTGGAAACGTTGACAGTGGAAGCAGCACAACAACTATTGGCAGAATTCGACAGGAACGGTTTAGTTCATTCAATCTGGACCTTCAAGACCCCCTTTATCGGCGCTATCTGTAATTGCGATCATGACTGCATGGCCTATAAGACCCAAATCAGCTCCGAGCTGATGAATGTGATGTTCAAAGCTGAATATATCGCCGATATCGACCTCTTGAGTTGCGTGGGATGCCGCAACTGCCAAAGGCTATGTCAATTTGGGGCGGTAGAATATTCTGTTGTCAACCAAAAATGTTATATCAATCTTCAAAAATGTTACGGATGCGGGGTTTGTCGCAGCGCCTGTAAAAAGGGGGCCATCCGTCTGCTGGACAAAGCATTTACACCAAACGAACGCTTAAAAACATGAAGAATTAACTAATTATAAGAATCCCAACAAGTCGGGATGGTAAAAAAACAGAAAGATATCGGGTATTTTTGCGATATTCTTGACTCTCCTGTAACTGTAGAGCCTATTATAGAGTAAAAAACCTAGGTGGTATTATCTTATGAAATGTCCGGAATGTTATAGCGAAAATCCAAGAATAACACCTTTATTAGAGCCGGAACATTGTTTGCGTAATCATAGGCAGTACATATGCTCAACTTGTGGCCGTCATATTTGTAGCGACCTTAAAGGCGAATCGCGCGCCCGGTGTTTTATGCCTTTTAGCAGCCTTGAAATAGCGAAATTATATTTAAAATGCGCTGAAATATTAAGTAAGGGATTATGTGGAATCTATGAAATTCAAGATCAAAAATCAGGAAGAAAATCTTATAAAATATATGCCAAAAAAGAGGAGCTCTTAAAGTATTTAAAGAGCAATCCAGGTAAAAAATGCAATAGCTTAGAACCATTATATGTATCTGATAAATATCTACCGGTCAAGGATGAGCAAATACGAAAGCTAAATGATAAAGAAGTAGCGACTTATCTCGAAGAACAAAAAAAGACAAGCCGATAAAGATAATCGAATCAGTTAGTATTATTTTATTAACAGCATAAATCATAACTGACAGTTAAACGTCGGTTTCTCCCGTTGCTGCCCAAAGGGAAAATTAAATTCCCTGCCAAGATCTGCTGGTTCATAGACAGTTGGATAACTGATGGAATTAAAGGATCCTTAAACCTAATCTCAGAGGTGGCCCCGAATGAAGCAGAAAAAGAAACCATTAACACTTTGGGAAAAATACCCCCCTTCTCCTTCTTGTAGTTGCGATATCTGTTTAGGATATTGCCTGCGCCCCGGCTGGTGGAGTGTGAAAGAAGCGTCCGCAGCCATCAAGGCTGGCTACGCTAACCGGATGATGTTGGAGATCGCTCCGGAGCTGACTTTCGGCGTGCTTTCCCCTGCCTTTAAAGGCTGCGAAGGAGGTATCGCTTTAAATGTTTACGCGAACCGAGGATGTAATTTTCTAAAAAACAGTCTCTGTGAATTGTATGGAACCGGCTTTATGCCGCTGGAGTGCCGTTTTTGCCACCATGATCATACCGGGTTGGGACAACAATGCCACCTTGATCTTGAAAAGGATTGGCATACTCCCGAAGGGCAAACCTTGATCAAGCAATGGGGAAATCAGATCGGGTTATGGGAACGTTTAAAAAAATATCAATTTCAATAACAGAAAGGTTGAAGAGATGGATACCATTGAACATGCAATCCAAAATAATGCAAAACTATTTAAAACCGCGTGGTATTAAAATCTTAGCCGTTCATCCCGGCTGGATGCGGACGGATATGGGCGGGGAAAAAGCGGATATTGCTCCCGAAGAAGACGCTGAAGGTATTTATAACCTTACCCAAAGGCAATGGGGTTTGGATGAGGGGATCTACTACGACTATTCGGGCAACGTAATGAATTGGTGAACATCAATCATATCCCATTGGAACCGGTAAATAAGATGAAAAACCTTTCAATAAATACTATATTTGTTATTATTATATTTTTATGGTAAACTGGTATTAATAATAAAATTTCAAACCAGAACTTATTCCTTAAGAAAATGGAGTGTATCAAAAATTTTAATCTTTTGCATTTTGTTATGGATATTTGCCATTATTTTAATTGTAACCAATCCGCGAAATAACGCGATCCGTTTAAGCGGTTTAATGGCTTTTTTTGTCGGATGCGGCGGTTTGGCTGATGTGATCTTATATCAAGTTATTCCAATCACCTCTTCAAACATTAACCAGGATTTTAGGGATACAATTAAGCTGGCCGCCGGAATTCTCAATTCATTGGCTTATTATGGCGCTCCCTATTTATTATTGATTTTTAGCATTTATTATTCGGAGATCTTAATATTAAAGCGTAAATGGGTAATGTATATAATATTTTCAGTATTATTGCTTCCAATAGTATCTATGTACGTCTTTTTCCCGATTCACCCCATATTTCAACCACCATTATGGCATGTATGCTTATTGGCCGTTCCATACTTTTTTTTATCTGATTATCTCTTGATTTACGGGGCTGTAAGGGCGAAAGATCCGTATATCAAAGAACAAAGGCTTCTAACTTGTATATTATTAGTTCCGCTTGCATCGCTATTATTTATTATTAATTATATCGGACCGGTTTATGGATTACTTGGAAAATCTTTAGCGTACTGTAACGATACCATCGGGATTTTTACCTTGCTCGGTTTTATTTTATTAGCGGCCAAATACGGTGTTTTAGGTATCAAGATCGATGCTTTTAATATTAATAATCAAATGAAAATAGCCACCTTGGGGACTAATATGCTAAATCATTCCCTTAAGAACGAAGTTGCCAAGGTAAAAATATGCATCAATAATATTGAATCATATATTGAACCCAACCAGATTACCACCGATAGCCTGCAAATAATTGACGACTCATTTAATCATATATTTAACATGATGTCGCGCATTCAAGAAAAAACGAAAGCGATTGTTTTAATAGAAGAACCGTGTAATTTAAGGAATGTTATTGAACATTCCTTAAGTGAGATTAAGCCGTTATTTCAAAACCGCGATATTGAGATCAATAATAAAGTCGATCCCGAAATTATCCTTTTAGCCGACAAAGTTCACCTAGACGAAGTTATGTCTAATATCTTTAGAAATGCCATCGAAGCAATTCCCAGCTCTAAAACCGGACGGATCAATGTGGAATCTAAATGGAGAAAAAAACAAATAATAGTAGAAATTCGCGATAATGGTTCCGGTATTGACAAGGAGCTCCTCCCATGTATTTTTGAACCTTTTTTTTCAACTAAACATCCGGATAATAATTTTGGGTTGGGTTTGCCTTATAGTTTGAATGTGCTCCAAAAAAGCGGCGGAACCATAGAAGTACAAAGCGAAATCAACCATGGAACGGCTGTATTGCTTAAATTTCCAATAACTAAATTAGTATCTTAACCAGATAAAATTTCAGCCGAAGGATGGATATCATGGGCAACATTTGCAAAATATTTATTGTCGATGACGATCCCGGATGGGTGAAACCACTCTCCGTCTTTTTAAACAGCCATCCCGACTTCTTTGTTTGCGCCACCGCTACTAACAAGAATGAAGCGGTTCAAATCGCAAAGACTGTTGATTTTGATGTAATTCTGATGGATATTAACCTTTCCGGCAACAAATACGATGGAATATATGCCACATTAGAGATTAGCGGTATCAAAAAAGCTAAAATAATAATGGTCACTTCACTTGATGAAGTAAAAATAGTAACTAATTCTTTTATTGCCGGGGCTATCAATATAATTTACAAGATGGATTACGAGAAGATTCCCGATGCGATTCGCGCGGCCATGAATGATAATACCCCGTATCAATTGTTATTAAAGGATTATTTAAGGCTCAATAAAGAAAAAACCTTGGCTACCCTCACTTTATCCGAAAGGGAAATCTTTTCATACCTAGAACAAGGTTTTACTCCATCAAGCTTAATGGTAAAATTGAATAAAGCTGAAAGCACCTTAAAAAATCAAATAAACAGTATTTTAAAAAAATTAAATGCGAAGAATTGCAAGGAAGCTGTGGAAAAAGTCAAACAAATGGAGTTGCAATTATAAACCGGAATAACAATCCTAAAAAGCTAATTTAAATATGTTCTTGAGAGTAGTTCTAGAGAAGTTCGTACTTTTACTTAAAAGTTCTATACTATTTAGAACTTTTTTTATTTATTATTGATGTACAATTTATCTGTGGAAATAAACAATACAAAGCGGTGCAACATAAAAACCTTAAATAATAATGAATGGAGGTATGTTTAATGAAAGGAATAAAACTAATTATCTTTTTGGTTTTAGTCATTTTTATTTGCACTTCATGCGGAGGCGGAGGCAATCCCCCTCCCGGAGATTCTGATGGCCATGGAGGTTCAGATGCCAGCGCTATTGCCAGTCTAGATCTAAAAAATGCTTCGTCCTTGGCAATCGTCCCAACATCGGCAATACCACAATCTTCAACAATTATGAACTCCTCGGCTGCCCGTATCCGGGCCCAAGATATAGGCTCTGAAAATACTTTAGTCAAAATCACTGATGGTGGAGCTATTCAGATAGTTGATTCTTATGATGCCCAAGGAAACCTAGTTCGGTCTGAGTCATTAAACCCCACCAATATCTACGATGTTGACGACAAGTATTTAATTGTCGTGTTTAATTACAGGGATGGATATTTAGTCCAAAAAGAGACTGGTTCCGTATATTCGCTTTCAAATGTTGGTTATCCCTCAGGATACAATTATTACTTCAGAAATGTTCCGGAAGTATTTACAGATGATTTTGGAAATTTATTTTATTTAGCAAATAGTCAAGTTAAAAAAATTAATGTTCAAGATCCAAACCACTTAACTGCTGAAACCGTTTCGCAATTTGTAGATAGTGTTAATAGTTTTACTGGTGATAGCGCGGGCAATATTTTTTATTCGGGATTCAATTGGAACGGTACAATTATTTCAGCCGCCACAGGCACAGCTAAAAGTATTAGTGACGTTATGTGCTACTGGAAAGCTCCGGACGATAATTTCTATTATATATCAAACAATAATATTAGCCACGAATCGGGTGGTTATCTGATTCAAAAAGTTACAATCAATGGATCAAATATCACTTATGCAAGTTCCGGTTCTGAGATTGGATCACTACAGCAAGGTGTCAGTTATTTGTTTAAGACTAATAACAGAATGATTATTATCGATGATCGAGGAAATATATCGGAGGTGTATCCAAACCCAAAGACAATTAGTTTGTCCAATACAGTAAGTTCAGTAGAAACAGCCGTTTCAACAAATGATTATTATTATATTGCAGGCCTTGTCAATAGCACTGAAGGGGAAATAAATTGTCTTCTAAAAGTAAATTCCACAACTGATGCATGTCAAATCTTATGTAAAAATTACCGCATTTATAAAATGGTTGTCTCGAATGATAATAAGGTAACTTTTAACGCTTTAGATATGAATAACAGCCAAATTGTATTCGGGACCATCGATGAAAACAACGTACCAAAAATTTTCAACAGGGAAATTAATGAGAAAGTTGTTGAACTAATTAAAATCAACTAATTAAAAAGTCATTTTTATGAAATGGGAGATAACAGTTTACCTCAAAATCCTTGGGAGATAGTATAATACTCCCAAGGATTTTTTGTGACAATTCTAATAAAAGTCTTTTTTTGCCAGCAATTTAATCACAATCAATTGCAATATGCTGATAGAGATAGAGCGATCAAAAACGGATTACGGTTTTAAAACCTTCATGCTTATCAGTTAATATGGCCAATTACGTTTAACAGGGTTTTTATTGTTCACTATTCATAATCCACCGCTGAGTTGCCCAAAGGGCACCGTTTAACAGTGCTGTTTGAAACATCTTGTTTCCAAAAACGCGATGATCGTGTCCTAATGCCAGGTCTAACAAAGCTCCTGCCCCGGCCGGCTTTTCCCATGCCAAGGGATACTCTTTTCCTTCAAACTCGCCTTCCATTAACACTTTGAGTTGTGAAAATTCGGCAAACTTGAACATGTATAGTTCATCTTCAATTTGGAAGTCAACCAGGCCTCTGATTAACGGGTGATCTTCCCTGCTGATTTTGACGGAGATTTCTTGAAACGGCGGATGCCCGATGAACTGAGCCCCAAATAACTGGTAATACTCGGGATTAGCATATGAAATCCCGCAATGGATCCCGAAGATCCGCTTCCCGGAAGCGGTAAAATCCAACAGGCTCTGCATCTGTGTTGGCGGTAAAAATTGATCCCATGACTCGTCATAAGTGATCAAGGCATCGTATTGGGAGAGATTTTTAATCTCCAACTCATTTCGGTCCTCGGTAAACTTAAGTGCCAGTCCCCTATCGGATAGCAGTTCCTCCAAAACTTGAGCGAAAGGAGCAAAAGGATGGTATTGAAAGTTGGTGTAGTCGCCTAGAACCAATACTTTTTGGTTAGTCATATTTTGCCTCCAGTCAATAACATTATATATCTACTCCTTAATACCAGTCATTTGCACTCCTTGTACAAAATACTTTTGGACGAAAATATAAATGAGGATTACCGGAAGCATAACTAAAATCACTCCTGCCCCTTGAACGGCGTCATTGGCTGTTGGCCTTCCGGTGAGCGGATTATTGGCAAATAAAGCGCTCAAAGCAAGTGTCAAGGTCTGGTTATTATTTTCAAGATAATAGAGCGGCCGGGTATATTCATTCCAGTGCCATACAAAAGAGAAGAGGCACACTGTTACATAACCGGTTTTAGCTAGTGGCGCCATAATTCGAAAAAAAGTCCCAAATATGCCGGCGCCGTCAATAGCGGCAGCATCCTCAAGAGCTTTCGGAATCCCCGCAAAAACCTGCCGAAAAACAAATACAAACAATGCCCCATATAAACCATTTCCGAGTATTTCCGGCAAGAAAATCGGCCATAGTGTGCGATTCAGATTCACCCTGCAAAAGAAGGCATAGCTAGGAAGTATAAGCGCCTGGGCCGGTATAACTAATACCATTACTACTGCGCCAAAGATCCATTTTTTTGCGGCGAAATCTAACCTTGCTAAAGCATAACCCGCCAAAGAGCAAAAGATGGCCTGCCCGAAAACGGCCGTCACCGTAACTAATAAGGTCATCAACACCGATTTTTGATATTTTAGTATCTGAAATGCCTCGACATAATTTGGCGGGTAAAAATGAATCGGTATCCAGCGGATCGAAGGATCCAGAAGGTCCTCCGCGGTAAAAAACGAAATAATAAACATATATAAAACCGGCAATAGAAAGACAAAAGCGCCATCGATTAACAAAAAGTATATTAAAGCCTTTTTCCCGAACGCCTTTAACCGATACCGGAGCACAAACCCTTCAAGTAATGACATTAATCGGTTATGATTATAATTGACTAGTTTAGATACTTTTTTCCCCTTTCCCATGGTTGTCAAAGATACCATTCTAAGCCCACCCTCATCTTAATAAATCACCTTTTTATTTACTAACTTATAAATTAAACCAATCAACGATAAAGCCACCAAAATAAAGACCCAACAGACGGCCAGGCCTGCTGTGTAATTCATCCGTTCATAAGAAAGGTGGCGCACATAATCCCAGATAAACAAGCGTATGTAACCACCAGTTACCATTTGCATTATTGTCGCCAGGCTAGTAAAAGATTCGACTATTGTTAAAAGAATATTTAATAAAATCATTGGTGAAATCGTAGGAATGGTAACCCACCAAAATTTATGCCACCCGTTAGCTCCATCAATTACAGCTGCCTCGTAATATTCTTGAGGTACATTCTCTAGCCCCATTAAAAAAATTAACATTTGAATCCCGGTCCGCCATAGCCCTAGTGTTAAAAGCATAGCGCCGATGGAGATCATAAATTTAACTTGCCCCGGAAGTACAATGCCGAAATGACTTAAATCAATATTAAAAATGATAATTCGCTTAAACAAAATGAAACCCGCCGTGGTGGTAATGACATCGGAAGCAGCCACCACCGGTAAAAAATAAAGGGCTCGAAAAAATTTGATCCCTTTAATTTTTTCTTTGATCAGGAGGGCGAGTAATAAGGCAAAAACTAAAGTAATTGGAGTATTCAATAATCCAAAGGCCAAAGTCCTTATTCCACAAGACCAAAATTCAGTATCGGAAAAGACGGTGCGATAGTTTTCTAAACCGACCCATGTTATCTCAGTAAACGACCAGTTGCAAAAGGAAACATAGAAAGAGAACAATAAAGGATATACGGTAAATATTAAAAAGCCTAAAAACCACGGCCCAATAAAAAAGTAAGCCGCCAGTTTTCTCTGTTTTTCATAGGCCATCAAAATACGCCCCCGGAAAAAGATTTACCGATTTACTGCAAGCACTCTACCGGCTGGATCGAGGCTCCTTTTCGGGTTGGATAAAAGCCGAAAACGGATCCTGTCAATAGCATAATGCCTATATCTAAAACCAAGATCCACCATGTTATGCATACCGGTATTCCACCGAAAATAGCTAGGATCCTAGCGCCAATAATCCCGAAAATTAGTCCGGCCAGGCCTCCGGTTGTCGATATGATGATCGATTCACCTAAGAACAGGCTTAAAGCTTCATATTTATAAATCCCGATGGTTTTGGGGCTTCCAATTTCCCTACCTCTCTCTATCGCGCTATTAAACATAAGGTTCATAATCCCGATCCCACCCACTAACAAAAACACTGCCGCTAAAGTACAAGAAATAATAGTAATATACAAAACCATCTTTTTTTGTTTCGCAACCGATTCATCTAGCGTCTTTAAAACATAACCGGAGGCATCACCATTACGAAACTTCAAAATACCTTCAATTCTCCCCTTTAACAGCTTTATTTCCCTTTTTTTTTCATAAGCTTTCGCGTACTGTAGTAAAATTAAATCAAAATCATACTGTTGAAAAATTTTTTGAGAAGTAGTTAGCGGGATAAAGATCGTCCCTTCTCCTGGATTATTTATGAAAAAAGCCGGCATTAACATTGGCTCCAAACAACCGATAATTCGAAAAACCGTCCCGTTGATCTCCAACTTTTGATCCAGATAATCAGCGGTTGGAAAAAATCTTCTTTTGACGCCTTCAGTAATTACACAAACCCGGTGTTGATTATAAATATCCTGATCCCCGATGAACCGGCCTTTTTCAATTTTCCGGTTACAAATGGTCAAAAAGTTAAGATCCGTTCCAATAATATCGGTTTGGATTTGCTGGTTACGATGAGTAACTGGAACCCATTGATTCGATTTTTGAAGCGAAATCATGGTTACTCCTGAAACACCGCGTATTGCCAAGGCATCCTCAACAGTAAATTTCTTACCTTCAGATCGGCTGAGCGCCGGATCTCGATCCGAAGAAATTGCCAGATACTTTCCGCCAAACCCGGCCAATGTTTTATTGACCGTTAGATGGAAGCCTGCCATAATACTTAAAGCAATGGTAAGGATAGCAATCCCGATAGCAATCCCCAGGGCAGCTAAGATTACCCGCAAACATTTATTGCACAGTGTCCTTAACGAAGTGGTTATGAGGTCATAAAATTTCATTTTTCAACGCTACTCCCAGTGGTAATGGGTTGTTTATAACTTTCATCACGATTGATTACTATGACCCGGTCATAATCGCGAATAGGACGGTCACTATAAATAATGACTTGCTCAAATGGTTCTAACCCTTTCAAAATCTCTATCCGATCAGTCCCGCACACTCCGGTCTCAACATAAACTTTCCGTGCTTGGTAGATATTGTCCCGGATCATCCAACGCCGTTCCTTCTCTTTGTCTGGTTTTAGAGTTTCACTGCAGTCCCTTAAAACATATAGATATTTACGCTTTCTTCCTGTCTCCGGCCGAATCGAGAAATATTCGCGATCTCCCCTTACTATAGTTAATTCTTCATGAAGGGCCTCAACCGGTGCAGTTACCACCAACTTTGCACGACCGATTCTGACCCTGACCTGGACTTTACTCCCTGGCACAAGTGAAATCCCAGTCTCAACAAGACCTAATTTAATTCGGGGACGGCCATAACTATTATTGATCATAACCGGAGGTAATATTTTAATTACTTCAGCGTTATAAGGTTCAGCGATGGTGCCAAAACTGACTTCGGCCTGATCGCCAGCCTTTATTTTTATGCCGTCATCATCCGTTAGCTCCGCTTCTACAGTCAACTGGCTTTCATCAATGATCTGGGCTATTCTGATATTACTATCAAAATATTCACCGCCTTTAACGGTTAATAAGGAAACGACGCCATTAATTGGAGACACCAAGGTCATTTCGCGGATTTGCTTTTCCAGTACACTTTTACGCAACTTAAGAATATCCAAAGATGCTTGAGTGGTCCTTAAACCATTTTCCGAAAACCCTTCCAACGTCTTGACCGCCAGCTCCTGTTCAGTACGTAAAATATTTACCTCGCATTCGGCTAATTGAAGTTTTTGGGTATTATAATTAAAAACAATTATCGTTTGACCGGCACGCACCCGATCTCCCTCTTTAACCATCACCGACTCAACTTTGGTTCCGGTAATGGAGTATAAATCCCGGACATTTTCAGAGGTTACTTTACCAATCTCCTCAATGTCCTCAACTAAATCATTCCGATTTACCAACCCGGCTTGGACTCGGGGATAGCGTTTTAAAAAGTTACGATTGGCCTTGAAACCAAAATATAATCCAATCATAATTATCAAAATTGACAAGCTGATCAATAATTTACGCTTCATTGCCCAACCCCCTTACTTAATATCGTGGAAAATGGGCTAATAATTTCCATAATTCCAAAAATAATACCATAGTTGGTTTCCAAATCCTTCAACCATCCAGCGGATGGCGATAAATACAGAGTAATATATACCAGCCAGCAGCAATGACTTTCCTTTCTTAAAATTCTCCATTACATGAAACATCGCCGTTAGGAGCAGTACGACCCAAAGTCCGAATAAATCAAATCCCCGGACAACCTCATGATAAAAAAGGCCGATTCGTTCCGGCTTAAATAACGGCAGCAACCCCAAACCTACCCCGGGTGTCAAATCTCTTAGGTCACTAATGCCCTTCAAATCATGGGCATTTACAATAATATATCCGATGATCTGTCCGAAGATAAAAAGCGACGTACAACTAGTGATTATCCCGAAATAAAGGTTGAAGCCGCCTCTACCGTTCAGCCAACGGGAAACTAAGCGAATTATCCCGGCGGTAACCATTAAAAACAGTGGTAAAAGCAATGGCTCCAAAAATAGATTGAACCAACTTCGGGCTCTGGCAGCCGCTATCGCTTCGGGGAGGGTCACCTTTAAACCATTAACCTGATCTTGGGCAAACAGATAACAAACACTTGAATTACCGATGTGTATCAGGCGGGTTAGCGCGATTACTAAGCCTAAAATCGCACTTACCAGCCACCAGTTGGTTCGGGTCAATATTACCTGTAAAGCAGGTTGTTCGCCAAATAGAAACGAAAGGCAATCCCCGGCAGTGTTTATGCCCTTATAAACTGCTTTTTTACTAATTGTCAATATACTATCGAAAGTTAATTTTTTTTGATTAAACCCGGAGGTTCCCAAAACTCCACCCCGCTTTGACCCAAATTTATCAGGATTGGAATTGTTATAGTTTGATAATGCTATATTGGTGAGCCTTTATTTCTATTCCCCGGTAACTAAAAGGGGATGACGAATAATTGACAACCGTTGCAGTATGGCCTTCATAAACCGTCAAATAAACATCTTGCGCCAAACGGCGGTGATCGATGATTACTTTAGTTTGCAACTGCTGCAATTGATTATGATATGTTCGGTACTCTTTTAGAAACGCCGAGCGCCAATCGGTATATTTGCCGTTAAATAAGAGGTTATATTTTGCATACTTTAATTCCGAAACATTTTCAGCCGTTAAAAACGCAATGGGCACACCACCATACTCGATCATCCGTAAGAATTCCCTCTGATTATCGCGGCGTAAATTTAAAGGCTCAAACGAGTAAGGGACAGTTCCGTGAAAAATTAAAGCGGTTAAGGGGATCTCCAGGTCGCAATTCTCGGAACAGTGGGTCGGCAGATTATAAAAAGCGGAAACCGTATCGGCCATAAAATCATTAGCTGTTGTAATCCCAATTCCACCGGTATCTGGAACAGTAGCAAGAGTTTCCAACAGAATTTTCGCTAGTGGCTCACCACCGATTAGATGCCGGGAATCATAGCAATTAAATAGCCCACGATCAAAACCGTCAAATACTAGAGGCCCGTTAAGCTGTAATCGCTCGAAATGTTTTAAATCATTACGAGATAACTTTTTTCGCGCTATTTCAGGGCAGAGCAAATATTCCTTGTGGTTGGCATTCAGATTTACCGGTATTCCTTGAATATCCTTTACTGTATCACTGCGTTTAAAACCGTGGCCATTTCGAAAAGTAAATGTATTGTCGAATTCTAAACCGATGGAGTAACCCAACTTTTTCCCGGTAGCGATTAACCGTTTTAAGCCGTTATTGCCGCCGAACTTTTGATCCGGCGGAAAATGTCGCGGGTTGTCACCTAAAAATCCGCCTTTGGTCCAGCCTACTAAGACAACTTCCAGATTGCGCAGGCCTTTTTGATGGAGATCTTTCAAGATCGCTTCCGCTTGAACAAAGTTAGTCAAACACAATAATCGTTCCGTTTTTTGATATTCTTCGGGAACCCCCATCAAAAGCCGCAACCGGTAAAAGGTTTGCTTCGGAGAAAGGGCTTTTTTGGGATATTTATAATGATTTGAACTAAAACTGGATCTAGCTGATAATATTTGGCGATACTTTTTAGCGATTGCAACATAAGAAGGTGTTTCATTGTAAATAACATAGTAATCCACAGTCCGGTCAATCCGATCGAAGACCGGACTTACGTAAACCTGGCCGAATATATTGTAAGCAATCTCCCGGATAATTAAACGGGGTGAAACGGTTAACCACAAGTTCTCCGAGGTAACCTCCGTCCCCAACTCCGCTTGGTACTGGCCCCGGGAAATTACCCCCAAAATGCAGGAACCGCTTTTTACAATCCCAAACATTGGCAAATTATAAAAACTACTCTGAGAATTACGGTAATCATTTAAATGGAAAATTCGTCGTAGTTGCCCGGTATTACGCACCCGCCCGGAACTCCAACTAAATCTTTCCCCATAAATTCGTGAAGTTTGATAAGATCTACCTAAATAATTTGGGATCAAGATCCCGCCACAACCATCGGGGAGAACAAGATAACCCTTGCTTTGAAAAGGGACACCCCCAAAAAAGGGTAAAAATCGAATATCCAACAACCGGTTCTTTGGATCTTTGATCGAATCAAACGGGATATTGACCCGCAGATTGTTATCATTACCCAAGGTATACTCCGCAGTAAAACAAATTTGAATATCCGTAAAATTAAAGGTAAAACGGCAACCGCCGCCTGTCACGGCAGAAAACTGCCGCTTACATTTAGGGCTTCCGCTAAATGCATTTTCCACTATTTTATCATCGGTGGCATAACGGATGATAAATACGGAACGGTAAGCTACCAACCAATAATCGTTAGGTTGCTTTTCAAAATTGGGTAAGGAATCCCAAACATTATTGGTATGTTGTTGGTTAATTTTGCAAAGGCCGGAAGTGGTTTCAACCCATAAAGCAATTTGACCGTTATCACCAACTTTGGCCCAAGACTGAGGGATAGAACTAAAACAAGTACAACTCAAAGTTAACAATAAAAATAATCCGACGCTGAATCTCCGAAAGTACAGGCCAAAACAACCGCCCCGCATCCCTATGTAGTCCCAATGATTTGCTTTAAAGGTTTTCAAGCTCAAAACCTCCGTCAAACAGTAAACCGGTTATATATTTCTTTGAAGACTTCTGTGATAAAACTCCCTATTTGTTGATTGATTGCAACTATAAAACCTAAAAATACCAGAAATAAAGCTGTGGCCGCCAGGTTTACCAACCCGACCCCGAGGGACTTACTCCAATCAAAATCTTCAGTCACTCGGATTTTATTGAAAAACAGGATAATTATCCAACCGATGAGTATGCCGTATAAACATTTATAAATCCATAATTCACCGTAAGTTAATAAGTGGCTTAGCAACGTTAATATGGGATCAAAAATGATAGCCGGGATTAAACAAATAGCTGTCCCATTTAAAAGGTCGCTATATTTAGCTAATCCTTGAAATAGCTCACCTACTTTATAAGCTGTTACCGACCAAATAACAATTAATGCCAAGGTTATTAAAAAACTCCGTTCAAATACCAACCAGGAAAAAAGCTGTCTTTCCCCGGTAAAGATGGGATTGCTTAAAAACCAACTGAAAAAATGAACTATTGCAAACATCATAATTAGGATTACCGCGGTTAATGGCCTCATTGTCCGGGTTTGCGTTTTTAACGTAATTTCAGGCTGCCAAATAATACGTAAAAATGAAATATGGCGTGAAAAAGCATAATGCTTTATGAATATAATAAACGTCGAGATAAGAAAGCTACCAACTAATAGCCCTGTTGCGATTAACGGCCAGCCGTTAATGAGCAAGTCGTTGCGAAATTGCATTTGAGTTTGGGAATAACGCCAGTTGTCCTTGATAAACTTAAACTCGTTCATTGCCTTAATCCATTGATGTTGTTGGTAATAAATTTCACCAAGGGCCAAATGAATATAGTCAACATGGTTATCTAAAACTTTGGCTTTTAAAAAACATTTTTCGGCCAGGTCCCATGATTCATCAAGAAAAGCGGCGTTACCCCGATCAATCCATTGGATTAACGTTGCCGGATACATCAAATTAAGGATTACATTTTTTTCGGAAACCAGGTAAACTATGCCTTGATCATTAACCGCCATACCGGAGGAACAATTGGTTTGAAACTGGCAAATCTTCTCTCCCCTACGGTCGAACTTCTCTATCAACGATTCCTCTGGATTTACCGTAAAGGTATTTTGATATTGATCTACATAGATGTTCACGTAATGGCCTTCCGGGACATCGGGATAAGTCCTAATTTTACGTCCTTGGTAAGAATATTTCACAATTTGGCTCTTATTCATCCCGCTAATTGAAACCAGGCAATAAATACTGCCTTCGTCATCAATAAAGATACTATCCGGGGAGCCGGGCAACTGATTTTCACGGTTGCCGCTTTTTGTAAAAATACCGCAAAAGTTTCCCTCCAAATCAAAAACCTCAATCTGAAAGGAGTTTCTTTCTAATAAATAAATGTATCCCCTTTGATCAACTACAATATCGGTAAATAATAAATAGGAATTCTCAGGTACCTTTAATTGAATCTTATTGATCAGTTCGCCCTTGAGATTAAATACCCAAACTAAATGGTCTTCACTTGGTTTAAGATAAATATACCCACCATTCACCCAAAAACTGGCTTTTTTTGATGTAATGGCAGGTGGGAGATGAAGTTTAAATTTGGTTAAATGGTTGGAAAAATCGGTATTGCCAGTTGAGAAGAAGTCTTCGGTATCGTAACGCTTTTTAAGGGACGGACCGTGATTGTCCGAGATGCAGAGTTGATCCCCTTTTAGATTTAAAATATAGAGCCGATTTTCGGCATCAATGAATAGGTCCAAATTCGGGTCTTCAAGGCGCGCAAAATCTGGCAAGAATAACTTTTCGATGGTATAAAAGTAAAAACTTTTTTCGGCGAATGCAGGCGCTGTATAATACAACACCATTATCATTTCGATAATTAAAATCAAGGATATTTTAAGCAAAATGCCGCCTAGGTTTTGCTTGAATAATTTAATCAAAAATATAGAACCAATCTTGTTCATCGGGTAGCTAACCGACGAGGCTTTAATAAGATGCAAAAAAACATTCTTTTCTCCCTGAAATTTTTAAAAAACAATTCATTTTTAGAATATCACAACAAATTAACTCCCATGAGACAGATTTTTTATGGACAGATCAGGAAATAGCCACTTTCCGATTTTTCATTTATAGCATACAAAGGAGTAAACTGAAAGTTACCGAATTAATTTGCAGTACTATGAAAAAATCTCAAAAAAGGAATTTTGCCGAAATCATGAAGGGAGAGTTTGAAGTGAAGTATTATCATGTCGATGTGTTTTCAGCTGAAACCATGAACGGGAATGGATTGACCGTTGTCTTTCCAAAGCGGGAACTTGAAACAAAAACTTTACTAAAAATTACTCAGGAGTTCAAACAATTTGAGACGGTTTTTATTTTTCCTCCCAACGATGACGGAAGTTTTAATGTAAGAATATTTACCATCGAGGAAGAACTGGCCTTCGCAGGCCATCCTATTCTCGGGGCTGGAGCGGTTTTACATAGCCTAATCGATCATACCGCATCTAAAATGAATCTTCGTTTTCTCTTGCCTGAAAAGGCTGTTACAGTACAATCCGAATCAGCCTCGAACCACTATTTAGTCACGATGGATCAAGGACTTCCCCAATTTGTCCGGAGCGTTCCGGAACAATACTATGATGGGATCGCCAGCAGCTTAAACCTCCATCCAACCCAATTGGATGATAGATTCCCGATTGAAGTAGTATCAACCGGATTGCCTTATTTATTAGTACCAGTTCGGAATGGGATTGGGGAAGTTAAAATACGGCATCGAGAATTCCATCGATTTCTAGGCGCATTTGGGGCAAAATTTGCTTATGTATTTGAAACCGATACTTTGGAATGCCGGACTTGGGACAATTCCGGGATCAACGAAGACGTTGCCACTGGGAGCGCAGCCGGCCCGTTATGCGCATATTTGATCCGAAATGGTTTTGCGGAACCTAATGAAGTAATTGCTATCTCTCAAGGGAGATTTTTAAACCGGCCCAGCGTTATTAGAGGTTGGGTTGAAGATAACGGACATGTGTTTATCCAAGGAGATGTGGCCTTCTTTGGAAAGGGGGAAATTCTGGTTTCAGTATAATTTGAGATTAAAAGAACAGTATCCTCGATAAGTTCATCCGAAAATTTGAAGTAATCAATTCAAATCAATTTTTCAAAACTTGGAGGCGACATGCAAAAATCAAATGAGCTTAACAGGGAAAAACGTGGGCAAGTATCTGCAGAAGAAGTTAAACAATATGTTGAAGCCTCCGTAGCTGAATTAAGTGTCCTCTTAAATAGCGCTAATCCAAAAGAGAGAACAATCGCCGCGACTTTAATTGGAGACAAAAAGCTAACTACAATCATCCCTCAGCTTTGTCAAAGAATCATCCGCGAAAAATCATTATATCCTAGAATTGCAATGTCTGAAGCTTTAGGCAAAATAGGAGAACCGGCGGTCATTCCGGTAATTGCTCTTTTAGGTAAAATTGGCGCTAATCACGAAATAGAATTACCCCAAAAATATTTTGCGAAAAAAAGTTTTCCCTTAGCAAGGGATATGGCTGCCAGAACCTTAGTGAAAATAGGAAAACCGGCAATTCCCGGTTTAGTTGAAAAGATAACGAACGGCGGGCAATTTGAAATTCAGCAAGCATTAGACGCCATTGGTGGAATTGTTAGCCGAACCAATGACCGACGCCCATTACCTATCTTACTGCAGGCCTTAACCGATTATTCGGCTAACGAGATAACCGCCTGGAAAATAGTTCGGGCGTTAAGCGCATTTAAATGTTCGGAAGTGGTTAAGCCATTAACAATGATGCTAGCCCACATCCAACCGTCTATTCGCTGGGAAGCCGCCCGAAGCATCGGACAGGTCGGAATATCAACCCCGGAAGCGGTGAAAGCATTACAAAACGGGTTAACGGATCTGAATAGTGAAGTTAGAAAAGCTGCCAAAATAGCCCTGGAAATGATCCTAAAAGAATAGTTGTATTTAATTATGTATGTCCAGATTATATGCTAGTTTTATTATTACCCTGATTATTTGTTGATACGGTCACGGATGATCTTCCCTTCCTTCAAAACTAGCGTTACTTTGCGTAAAACATTCATATCTTGGAGGGGGTTACCGTCCACCACGAATAAATCGGCGATTTTACCCTTCTCCAGTGTCCCAAGGTTTTCAGCTTGATCGCAAACATAAGCCCCATTCCTGGTCGCGGAGACTATGATCTCCATTGGTGTCATTCCTGCTTTTTGCATACATTCGATTTCAAACATCGGCATCCCCGGTTCATATCCTTCCAACCCACCCGTGTCATTGCCCAGGGCCACCCGTCCTCCGGCTTGGATGAAATTATGCAGGTTCAAAATGCATTGGTCGACTGGAGCGTTGTAATAGCGAAAGATCGTGAAAGTTGGCACCATATAGATATTCGCCCGGACCATCCGTTTTAAAACGTCTATTGGAATTGGATCCCAACTGATATGGGCCATTTCATCGACTCCCGCCGTTACGGCCTGTTCTAAATATTGCGCTTGAGTGATATGTATCGTTACCCTCTTATCCCGCTCGTGAGCGGTTTCAATAATTACCCTCAATTCCTCCGAAGAAAGTTTGGGCAAACCGCTGCGGCCGGCATAGCCGTCCTCCAATGAAACCTTAATAGCATCGACCCCGGCATCGATTAACTTCAGGACTTTAGCCCGGGCGTCTTCCGAGGATGTAACATAAAGGCACCCATAACCTCCTAGTACCCCAATCATCAGCCCGGCGCTAAACAATCTGGCGCAATCGGGACGATCCAATTGGTTGCGTAATTTTTTTATCTCAGCAATTGTTTTACCGTTGGCGGACATGTCCCGCACACTAGTCACTCCGGATTGCGCCCACTCCGCCAAACGGGCGGGGTTAAAAGCCCCGTGAACATGGGCATTTATAAAACCGGGTAAAACGGTTTTATTGGAAATATCGATTATAGTGGCATCCTTAGGGATAACCACCTCTCCTGTTTTTCCCGCGGCAGTGATTTTCCCATTCTTAACAATCAAAGTAGCCCGGGGGATCGGGTCGGCTCCCGTCCCATCAATTAGCATTCCATTAACCAACGCCAGTGGACCGCTCCGGTGATTATTGGCCGAAAATGTTATTACCGTGGCTAATCCAAAAATCACAATACCGGCCAGAACAAAAATTCTTCTTAAAAATGGTTTCTTTTTTTTTATAATTGAAACACCCCTTTCAATCAAGTTTTGATATTACATAAATTTGTTAATCAGTAGTTTATATGGTAAAATTATATTGTTTGCTAGCAGAAACAAGGTCGGCTAATTATTTACCAAAATAAATGATAATTTGAGCGAGTTTCATAATTACAAAAATTTATCTTCGCATGCAATTTATAGTGTAGGTTTTATTTTAGTCTATCAATATATTGTATGCGAAGCCGGAAAAAAGGAATTATGAAACCGCCTTAATTTATTAAAACTATTAAATAACCTATTAATCCTTTCACCTATTATAACCACCATTACCTAAATATGTCCATTTAATTTTACAACACAGTCCTGCCTAAATAAGCATTGATAATGTCTTTAATGAATAAGTGAAAGCTCCCCAGGAAACTAGGCACTTCAATATTATCGGGATGGGTTTTCAACCTATAATCCTAATAATTTCAAGAGGGCGAATCAATGAACAAAAGAGCCTTGATATCAATTTTAATAGCCTTAATGTTTTTGATTACATCGGTTTTTACATACTGCAATGACTCCTATGTACCAATTAAACTAGAGAATTCCCCTC
The DNA here is from genome assembly GCA_023415835.1 of Bacillota bacterium. Lineage (GTDB taxonomy): Bacteria > Bacillota > UBA4882 > UBA8346 > UBA8346 > JAAYHS01. Next base: position 2,370 of record JAEZJK010000085.1, on the reverse strand, counting down.
CGAATATCCATATCGAAATCAAACCTGAGATTGAATTGTTAGCTGGGATATTAAGCCATACTTCTTGATGGATAGACGAGGTCCGAAAGGAATCGGCAATGAATATTTCCGAGAGTTAAAGAACTTTTTCGCCAATTACAAAGAGCATCAAGCCTTTAAATTGGCTGAAGAACTCACCCAAAAAGGGTTTTCGTATGATGCCCCTCCCAATTTCATCCTCAGCCTCGGTCCGTTGCCAAATCTCGAACCCATTAACGAAGTATGTGGCAAACGCAGCGATGGATCAAACATTTGAGAACGGCCTCTTTGTCGTATATCACACTATTATAGAGAACAAGCCTTCAATCGCGCTGGCTAAGAAATTAGGGGTTAAAGATTTCGGAGTGTCGTTCAAATTGATCATCTAAATCTTAATTCAAGCTAGAATTGGGGGGATATCCATGAAAAACCGGAATATCTGGTTTGATACCGGCCAATAACCATTTGCCGCCCGGGAGCCACCTTTCGCTAAATCCGAAACTTACTGAACAGATCATGAAAAGTGAAATTAAACATGTCGATTAAGCTCTTCTACTGGTATAAGTTTTTTAAGGAATTGGTGCCGATCTACCCCGTATACATTCTCCTATTCGAGTCAAAGGGCCTTTCGGTATCCCAGATCTCATTACTCCTTGCCGTCTGGTCGGCTCCTTTAATCTTGCTGGAGATCCCTACCGGGATCTTAGCGGATCACTGGAACCGGAAAAAAATGCTCGTGGTCGGCAGTTTAGCCAAGGCAGCTTGCTATGGGTTTTGGTTTTTTGCCGAAAGTTTCATCTTTTTCGCACTCGGCTTTATTCTTTGGGGAATCAGCGAGTCCCTTTGTTCCGGCTCCGAAGAGGCATTGTTATATGATAGCTTAAAGGAACAAGGGATCGAAGAGCAGTTCGATAAGGTTTATGGAACGGGAAATTTCTTCGCCAACCTGGGAGTTGCCTTCTCGGTATTAAGCGGCGGGTTCCTGGCTCAATTTTTGGGGATGAAATTGGTATTGTTATTATCGATTGTTTCGATGTTAATTACAGGGCTTTTAGCCGTCAGCTTCAAGGAAGTCAACTACTTTGCCAGACAAAAACGGTTAAACTTTAGGGAACAATTTGCCGGATCCCTAGCCACTTTGAAAGACGCAGTGTTTTTATGTGTCAAAAACCGAACCTTACTGAACGTTATCCTGATGTCGATTTTGGCCATCGGAATGGCGGGAATCCTCGATGAATTTGATCCGCTAATCGCTGACCGTTATGGACTGGGCCTTGGTTTAGTAGGCTTCTGGTTAGGACTTCGTTCCCTCTTAGAAGCGCTGGGAAGTAAACTCGCCTACCGGACTAGAGCAATTCTGAGTTATTTACGAATTGATCACCGATTTAATGCAATAACGGTTTTATGCCTGATCTCCAGTGTCTGTTTGGGGTTGGCCGGCTGGTTTAAAACAATTTGGTTAATGCCGTTATATGGACTCTTTTATCTGATCATGGCTTCAGCCGGGGTCTTACAGGAAGATAACATTCAACAACAGATCAGCGACGAAGGCCGTTCAACCGTGCATTCATTGATCTCATTGGCATACAATCTATACGGCATAGTCTTCTTTGGCCTCTTCCCGCTATTATTGACCAGGTTTGACCTGCACCGTGTCTTAGTGATCGTCGCCGTATACCTGATAATTGTTTGCCTAAGTTTTGGGATAATCCATAACGGAGTTAGAAAAGGGGCTACTTTTAGGTAGCCTTTCTTTATATTAGCTATCCATTATTTCCGGATTTAAGCAACGATATAGTCGCTTGGTAAGTTGCAGCATAGGCAGTCTTTATTCTTCCGCAGGAATCACCTTTATCATGCCGAACTATTTATTGACTAAGGCGGTTTCATAATTCCTTTTTTCCGGCTTCGCATACAATATATTAATAGACTAAAATAAAACCTACACTATATATTGCATGCGAAGGTAAATTTTTGTAATTATGAAACTCGCTCAACTATATATGTTGCAATAAATTTTTTGGATAAAAAATCTTACTGCAACATATATTCCTTGATTCATATATTGAAAAAAGCCCAATAATTTCGCCATTCACATCCGGCTTTTGGGATGTAAATGCTGTACTCAAAACTTTTTTCAACCTATATAGTTTTTAGAAAGGAAGCATGCGATGACTTTTACTAAAGCCGCCACTGACCGGATTGACCAAATCTTCCAAACCGCCTGGGACGACGGGCGTCAGGTTTTATATGAATCTGAGATTTACCAAATTCTACACTCGATTGGTCTTGATGTGCCTAAATTCAGCTTTATTCACGAACCGGCGGAAGTCACCGCTGAACTTTTAAAAC
>JAEZJK010000007.1 GCA_023415835.1 Bacillota bacterium | reverse complement strand
CAGGTACTCTTTGATTTCTGCTTCTCCCATATCTACCGGGGATCTTCCAAAGTATCTCGTAAAATCTTTCATGTATTGTAAATAGGCGGTTTGTGTTTTTGGACTAAAACCTTTGAGTTGAAGATTTCTAATCATTTCTTCTTTTAAATGGTGCATGGCAACCTCCTTAGATGAATTTGGTTATATCTTACATCCAAGGAGTTGGTATTTCATCGGGGAATTATTGGTCGTTGGTTACAAGATTTATTTGGCAAAGATCAAGGTAGCTATTGCCTATTTTAAGCTACCGCAACGCGGTTTAGTTCAACTAGCGCATATCTGAATTGTGTCGTATTTTACTCCTCAAATTACCAAATTACGACATAACCCCATACCAATTTCACATATAGTTTTCTCGGCTTGATATACTATACCTTCAGCTCAACAAAACAATTTTACCATATAGATTACAATTTAACAAATTTCTACAAAAGCGGTGAATTATTCATTTATTATTCTCCCGCAGAGGCGCTGAGACGCAGAGAAAACCTAAAAACAAATTTTTGTTTTACCTTTAAACTCTGCGCCTTTGCGCGAGATATTGTTTTTGATTTCGGGTAAACAGATACTAAAGTCAACCATTCCTGAGAATATAGCCAAAAATAATCCATATCAAAATCCGCCACCATATAAAAAACTTACCGGTGATTTGTCAGGCGCGTATTCAAGACGTATTAATGTTAAACACAGATTGGTATATCAGATTTTGGAAGATCAACAACTTGTCAAAATTCTGCGAATGTGGGACTCATTATGAATAGAAAATCGGATAGGCAATAAAAAAGGCCGGTCGGAATTTAATCCGACCGGCCTCGATTTAATTACTAACTCAGGGCTGTTTGCCGATGTAGGCCAGGATGCCGCCGTCGACGTAAAGAATATGTCCGTTGACGAAGTTGGAAGCTTCCGAAGCCAGGAAAACAGCGGGACCTACCAAATCTTCGGGGGTTCCCCAACGGGCAGCCGGGGTTTTAGCAATGATAAAGCTATTGAAGGGATGACCCTCTTCGCGCAGGGGCGCGGTTTGCGGAGTGGCGATGTAACCGGGTCCCAGGCCGTTGCATTGGATATTGTTCCCACCAAACTCGGAACAGATGTTTTTGGTCAACATCTTTAAGCCGCCTTTGGCTGCGGCATAGGCTGATACGGTTTCCCGGCCGAGCTCGCTCATCATCGAGCAAATATTGATGATTTTGCCATGGCCTTTCTTGATCATACCGGGAATAACCGCTTTGGCGACGATGAACGGGGCGTTCAAATCGACATCGATCACCTGCCGGAATTCGGCAGCGGACATCTCTGTCATGGGGATCCGTTTGATGATCCCGGCATTGTTCACCAGGATATCGATGGCGCCCGCTTCTTTTTCAATCTGTTTCACGGTGGCGTTGACAGCTTCTTCGTTGGTTACGTCGCAGACGTATCCTTTGGCTTTGATACCGGCTTCTTGATAAGCGGCCAGTCCTTGATCGACCAATTCCTGCTTAATGTCGTTGAAAGCGATAGTAGCGCCGGCTTCGGCAAAGCCTTTGGCAATGGCGAATCCGATCCCGTAAGAAGCTCCGGTGACAAAAGCCACTTTGCCTTCGAGTGAAAAGTTTTTCAAAAAATCCATTTCTAAATATCCTCCTTTATTTCAGATCTTTCATGGCAACCGCGTCCATATCGTCGAAGGCTTGATTTTCGCCGACCATGCCCCAGATGAAGGTGTAAGATTGGGTCCCCGAAGCGGAGTGAATGGACCAGCTGGGGGAGATGACCGCTTCTTCGTTGCGCATTACGATATGCCTGGTCTCGGTAGGTTCGCCCATATAATGGAATACCACGGCGTTCTCCGGTAGGTTAAAGTAGAGATAGACCTCCATCCGGCGGTCATGGGTATGGCAGGGCATGGTATTCCAGACGCTACCCGGTTTTAAAGAGGTCATTCCCATTACCAGCTGGCAGCTTTCGACCTGTCCCGGCAGGATGTATTTGGTGATCACCCGGTGGTTGGATTCTTCGAGGGAACCAAGCTCTACCCGGATGCAATTTTCCGGTTTGATCAATACGGTGGGATAGGTTTTATGCGCCGGGGCGCTGTTAAAATAGAATTTGGCCGGGTTATTCTGATCGTTGCTGGAGAAGACGATCTCCTTGGAACCCATACCGATATAGAGGCCATCTTTGGTGTCGAGTTCGTATTTGGTTCCGTCGACGCTGACCGTACCTTTGGGCCCAATATTAATAATCCCCATCTCGCGGCGTTCTAGAAAAAATTTGGCCCTAATTTCCGCGCCTGCTTCGAGGGTAATCGGCTTGACCGGGCAGACCCCTCCGGTAATGATCCGGTCGATATGGCTATAAACCACTTTGGTTTCTTCCGGTTTAAAAAGGCCCTGGATCAAAAAGTCATTGCGGAGCCGTTCAGTTGTGTAGTGCTTAACGTCATTGGGGTTGGCTGCATGCCTAACTTCCATAATGTACCGCCTCCTAAATTGGTTTTTATATGAACGGTTTTTTAAAGAAACCGTTTACCGGCATTACGCCTAACGGATTTCAAACTGCGTCCACCTCAATCCCTTGGGCTTTCAAATATTCCCGGTCTGTAGCGGTGATCCGGCTGTCGGTAATCAGTCGGTTGACTATTTTCAGGGGAGCGAATGAAACCAGGGCGATTTGATGGAATTTGCTATAGTCAGCGAGACAAACCACTTCTTTGGCCGAGTTGATCATCGCTTTCTTAATCTCCGCTTCTTCTTCCGAGAGTACGGTCAGGCCTTGCTCGAAGTCCAGCGCGCTGGTGGCTAAGAAGAGTTTATTCGCGTTGTAACTGTTCATAATCCTTTCCGCTTCACGTCCTAAGAGGGTATAGACACCCTCACGCCGCAATTTCCCTCCGGAAAGGTAAAGGGTGACTGATTCGCGGGAAAGCAATTCTCCGGCGATCATTAAGTCGTTAGTGATGACTACTAACCGTAATTCGCCTAATTGCTTGGCTAGTTCAAGGGTGGTGCTGCCTCCGTCCAGGATAATAGTATCGCCGTTTTCAATATATTTTAGGGCTTGTTTGGCGATGCGCGCTTTTTCTTGAAGATTATGTTGTTTACGTTCTAATATTGAGATGATCCCGCTGCCGTTTGATTTAAAAACCGCCCCGCCGTGGACCCGTTCCAGTAGGCCTTTGGTTTCTAACTCAGCTAGATCCTGCCGGATAGTTTTGGCGGTAACCCCGAAAAGTTCGCTAAGGGAATTAACATCGATGCTACCGTCCCGTTCCAGGATCCTGACGATCTCTTCCCATCTTTTAACCGTTAACAAAATATCCCCTCCGGACGATCCGATTGTAACACATCAAATGAACTTTTTCAAACCAAAATAAACCTTAAACAAACCGTTTTCAACATTTCTGCGCCGGTTTATACCAAGTTACATTCAAAGTGCAACTATACGGCCGGTTAAAATATAACTTCCGCTACAATTGTGCTATACCCAACGTGGATGCCACGAAGGGCCCGCACAAAAGCTGAAGTAATATTTTAACTCTCCCATAGATTGTGTTCTCTCCGCAGCATTGTTCCACATAAAAGTTGCACTATAATTGAACGCAACTTGGTATTAAATCAAAGCAGCATTCTAACTAAGCCTTTAGCTAATTAATTGAATTATCAAAGAACGGTTAAATTTTAAATAATGCCGGGTTTAAGAAGGGAACTGTTGGAATATTAACGAATAATGGAATGGAAATGGGAAAACTAATCTCCAAATTCAATTTGGATGAAGGGGTGAATTGGATGTCATGTCCCAACCTAGAACTGAATAAGAAACAATGTACCTGTTCATCTAGATCTTGTCCACGATTTGGAGTTTGTTGCGAGTGTATCAAATATCATCGCGAGCATGGCGGAAAACCGATGTGTTTGAAATAGGCGGGGGTTATCATGCGGGAGATTGCTGTTGGTCAGATTATCGAAACAGTCGCCAGGTTGTGCCGGGAATCAAATATTAATCTTGGGGCCGACATCAAGAGCAGTTTGGAAAAGGCTTTCCAAAGCGAAGAATCGCCGGTAGGGCGGGATTGCCTCCGTGGGATTATCGAGAATGCTAAAATCGCCCGTTCCGAAGGCCTGCCGATTTGCCAGGACACCGGAATGGCTGTTGTTTTTGTCGAATATGGTCAGGAGATAATCATCCGGGGCGGCGATTTTTTAGAAGCGATTAATGAAGGGGTCCGGCGGGGTTATCGGGAAGGCTACCTACGCCAGTCGGTGGTCAATGATCCCATAAAACGTATCAATACCGGAGATAATTGCCCGGCGGTAGTTCACACTCAAATTGTTCCCGGGGACCGTCTTCGGATTACGGTCGCTCCTAAAGGTTTCGGAAGCGAGAATCAAAGCCGCTTGGCGATGCTCACCCCGGCACAAGGCCGGGAAGGGGTTAAAAAATTTATAATTGACACTGTTAGTTTGGCCGGAGCCAATCCTTGCCCTCCCTTGGTGGTAGGTGTGGGAGTGGGTGGGACCATGGAAATGGCGGCCCTGTTGTCCAAAAAAGCTTTATTGAGGGAGTTGGGGACTGAGAATCCGGAGCCGTTTTGGAGTGATTTTGAAGCAGAGTTATTGAAGGGAATCAATAATTTGGGAATCGGCCCTCAAGGATTAGGCGGCACCAATACGGCATTAGCGGTTCATATCATTCCGTATCCCACTCATATCGCCGGCCTTCCCGTGGCAGTCAATATTTCTTGCCATGTCACCCGCCATCAAAGCGCGGAAATATAGGCAAGAGCATGAAGTTTGAAGGATAAAGAGAAAAGAGTAAAGGGAAAAAATATCTCTTGCGGGTGTTTCAAACTTTCAACTTCAGATTTCACAATCTGTTTAAAAGAGGGTCGGGTTATGCCTAAAAAACTAATTCAACTGCCGTTAAAGGATGAAGATTTAACTGGGCTTAGGGCGGGAGATTCTATTTTGTTAAACGGACCGTTATTGACGGGACGGGACGCGGCGCATAAACGTCTTTTTGCCCCGGCGCAAGCAGGGGAAGCTTTACCAGTAGAATTACGGGGGGAGACTATTTATTATGTTGGCCCTTGTCCAACCCAGCCGGGAAGGGTTATTGGCTCCGCCGGACCAACCACCAGTTCCCGAATGGACTCTTATACGCCAACCCTTTTGAAACTGGGGTTAAAGGGGATGGTCGGCAAAGGGCATCGTTCTCAGGAAGTGATTGAGGCTATGGTAAAATACGGGGCGGTTTATTTGGCCGCTTTGGGCGGAGCCGGGGCTCTAATTGCCAACTCGATTATCCAGGCTAAGGTCGTTGCCTACCCCGATTTAGGGCCGGAAGCTATTTACCGGATGGTGGTAAGAGATTTCCCGGTAATTGTCGCCATTGATTGTAAGGGCAATGATCTTTACCAGACGGGAAGGAAAGAGTATTTTCGTTGTTAGCATCAATAAGTCTACTTTGTTAAATTAAAAACTTACGTTTTGAAAATAACGCGTAAAATCGTTCGCGATTATTTTCAAAACGAGCTTAAATTATTGAATTTAACAAAACATATAAGTTGAATTAAATTTCTGATATCGCATCATGTCTTTAAAGCCAGTCATGATGACCAATTAATGAATTTGATTCAACTTATTACAGCTGTAATAGGATGAAATAAATACGAATTTGATCCTATTTGCATTCGGCTTTAGGAATGCAAATCTTGGTTAGGATATTTATTTCATCCTATATAGATATAATATCCATAAAAGCGAAAACGGAGGCAGCAAAATGCAACGTGTTGACGGGCGTCAGACAGACCAATTAAGGGGAGTAAAAATCCACCGAAATTACATCATCCATGCTGAAGGGTCAGTATTAATCGAGGTTGGCAATACTAAAGTTATTTGTACGGCCACCATTGAAGATAAAGTGCCGATTTGGTTGAAAGGCCAGGGAGTGGGATGGATTAGCGCCGAGTATGCCATGATTCCCAGGGCCACTCCCCAACGGAATGTTAGGGAATCGTCAAAAGGCAAAGTTGCCGGACGGACCCAAGAAATTCAACGTTTGGTCGGCCGGGCGCTCCGGGGGATAGTCAACTTGGCAGCCCTCGGCGAGAAGACGATCTGGATCGATTGCGATGTAATCCAGGCTGACGGAGGGACAAGAACCGCCGCCATCACTGGAAGCTTTGTGGCATTAGTCGACGCTTTGAATAAAGTTATTCCCGCCGATAAAAAGCTGCCCTTATATGACTTTTTAGCTGCGACCAGCGTTGGCATTTATGATGGGACTCAAATTTTGGACCTTTGTTATGCTGAGGATTCCCGAGTTTCAGTGGATATGAATTTGGTAATGACCGGCAGTGAAAAACTGGTTGAGGTCCAAGGGACTGCCGAGGGGAACCCGTTTTCCTGGGATGAAATGAATGGTTTGATGAACCTGGCCAAGAAAGGTATTTTGGAATTGATTCAAATCCAGCGCGAGACATTGGGCGAGGCTTTAGTCAACCGGATCGGAGGGGTCAATATTGCCAAAACTCGTCCTGGCGTCGACGAATAAGGGGAAGCTCGCGGAGTTAAGGGAATTGCTGGCTGGTTTGCCATTGACGATCATTGGTTTGGATAGTTTTTCGGATGCCCCGGAAGTGGAAGAGACCGGACGGACTTTTGCTGAAAATGCACTTATCAAAGCGCGGACCATCGGTGATTTTACCGGAGAATTAACTTTGGCGGATGATTCCGGGTTGGAAGTGGATGCTCTAAATGGTGAGCCAGGCATCTACTCCGCCCGCTACGGGAAACCGGGATGGGGTGACCGGGAACGGTACCGGTTTTTGTTGGAGAGATTGAAAGGGACGCCGCCCGAGCTTAGGACCGCCCGGTTTCGCTGCGCAGTGGCCCTTTATGATCCAAGGAACGGCAGTTTGAAAGAGGCCGACGGGGGGGTGGCTGGGAAAATTATTGACGAGCCTAGGGGAGTTAATGGGTTTGGCTATGATCCGGTGTTTTACCTTCCGGAATTGGGACAAACCATGGCGGAACTAGTGCCGGAGCAAAAGAACGATTTCAGCCACCGGGCGCGGGCGATCCGAAAATTGCTTAAAAATTGGGTTGAACTTTAGGTTAGGTACGAAGCGCTAGCAAACATCTTGGTCGTACTAGACCATAAAGCTTAACCCTCGCTACTCATGCCTCGCGCCTTATACCTCATGCCTGAACCTTCAGTTTATCCCTATTTTAAAAAGATTAAACTAAAGAGTTGTCTAAAAAAACCGAAATAAATAATAACCGTAGTATCGCCGCGGCGCGGTTTCTCTTAAATTGTTGGAGGGCAGGATGGAAGTATCAATTTATCGTGTCACAAAAAGGTTAATGCCTTTATTGATAATTTTATTCATCATTGTATCGGTTGGAGGGTTCTTTGGGTTAAGCGCGTTGCCGCCTCAATATCAATCCACCGCTAGAATATTAGTTGAACGTCAGACCCAAGATATTCCAATGCTGGATCGCTATCAAATTCTTTCCGCGGTTATGGTTCGCAATGAATTGGAAAGATTGAAAAGCGTCACCTTGTTCAGTAAGGCGATGGAACGTTTAGGTTTAGATTCCAGGCCCTACTCAAAGATATTTAAGGATTATCACAAGAAGCTTCAGGTCAAACAATTGCCTTCCAGCACGGTCATCCAAGTGCAGGCAATGACTGGTTCAGCGCAAAGCGCCGCTGAATTGATCAATGTTCTGATTGAGTTATTGATGGAAGAGAACCGAGCCGATCGAAAGTTGGAGATTGAACGGACCACTAAATACATTGCTGAAAAAATCGAGGAAATTCGCATCGCGAAGCAGGAGTTGGCCTATGGCCGCGGTTCCGCTCCCGGTCGCGCCGTGATTCAACCAGCTTTGGCCGATGTTATGAAGAAACTCTCCTTATGCGAAACGGAATTTAAGGCTGAGCAACGGAAAATTCCGGCGCAAGATTGGAACCGGGTCGCGAACTTATTTGATGAAAATACAGTTTTAATCAAGAATTACCGGAAGGCGATCGACCCTCCATTGACTGCGTGGGCCGGTTTGACCCAAAACAATCAAAATAACGCGTTAAATATTAAGAAACTCCAGTCCCAAATCTGGCGCGAAAAAGTTAAGACCGTCAATCAGCTTAAGAATGTTATCAATCAAATCCCGTTGAAAAACTACACTTGGGACAAGATGACATTTTCCTATTTACGGGTTTTGGAAATGAGAGCGCTTTCGGAGAAACTAACCGGCGCTAGACCAATGACGGCGGATACCCGGGTAATAAGTATGGAAGAGAAGAAGCTTGACTCTTTAAACAAAATGGAGACAGGCTTGATTGAAAAACTAACCGATTTACAGGTTAGCGAAGGACTGACCGATCTTGAAATTACTTGGATGGATAAAGCGCTGCCTCCCGATGAACCGTATTTCCCCAGGCTGGAATTGAGCATTCCCATTAGTCTGGCGGTCGCATTGGTATTTTGCGTAATTGTGGTCTGCCTGGCTGCCGCCGCTGAGGAATCGTGCGTGGAAAGCGGGTACAATCCCAACAAAATCAAATAATCCGTTATAATTAAATCTCCTTCATGGTAATGGCGATATCAACAATAGGATTACTTATTGGCTCAAGCGAGTCCAGGGAAATTTCATAGATTCCACTTAATTGACGTACCTTGAGCGCAGCAGGCAAGTCTCCGCCATCCGGATTAATAAGCCGGGGCGGGCTATTTGCCGCCAATGTCGTGACAGTAATTTTACCCTTTGCTTTTCCGTAAGATAGCTTCCCGTTTTCAACTCGCAGATTATATATTCCCTTGTATTGTCGCTCGGCAACGGATACCGCAACCTCAATAGCGATTGAATATTTTTTTAAGCTTTCCCCCCTGACATAATCATTAATCATAATTTTAAACAGCGATGAATAACTGGAGGCCGCTATTTTTGCCCTAATGCGGCCATTGACCGGTTTAATCTTTATTAAGTTAAAGTCCGTAAAAGTTGGGGCCGTTAACTGGAGCGAGTCAATATTGACCCGCTGATTAACCGAAGTAAATCTTAATAATTCCTCACAGGGGATTGTATTTTTATTAAGATTGATAATCCGGTTGTTTAGCATCTCCAAGCAGTTCACTTGGGCGCCATTAATGAAGTTTTTATAAAGATCGGCATTGATATAGTTATTATTAATTTTAACCTTATCCAGCAATGTTCCCGGCGTATACATATTAAACAAACGTAATTGTTCAAAGGGTGTTTTGTCATTATATTGATATTCCCTGAGATCGGTTATGCTTGCTTCACATTCCAGCCGGTTTCCGCAAATTTCAACATTCGGAGCGTCAATTCCGGTACCCTGGTTCAAAAACCAACCACTGATGCCTTTGGCTTTGATTGTATTATTATTAAAAACGAAACGCGCGGCAGTGTGGGTCGGTTTTTGTAAGGTTAAAACTGGCGCTTCAATATAGTTTCCCGTAATTTCAAAGTCTAGCAGATTTCCGGAGACGGATTCAATTAGTCCTACTACGGCCCATTTTTTATCATAACCCAGACTGGTAACATAACTTTCCTCAAGAATGAATTTATTGTTTTTATATACCCTGAATCCTACGATCCCTTTTGGACTGGGATTTTCTTTAGATTTCATCAAGGTGCTGTGATTCATGGGTTCATCCCAGGAATATTCGGACAATTGGACGTTGTTTTTCCAATAATTATTTTTGTAGTAAACCCGACGGCAACTGGCATAAACATCATAGGTAGCCTGTCGCAGTCCCTTTAATCCTTCAACGTGGTTATTGTAATATTTTAAGGTGGAGCATTCGGCCAGAATAAACGCGTGATAAATAGCGCTGGGATAATCGCTAAACCAATCCGGATCATTGATTACTTTATTATCATGCGCCGTAATTAAGAGGCGGTTGTCAACCAGTCTGACCGGATCTTGGTAAGTGTTGGTGGTGCCGTTATAAAGGATGCAATTGACAAAGTTGCACACGGTATTATCAGCTAGTTCGATTTTTTTGAAGGGTAAATTTTGTAAATAAATAAACCCGTCAATGGCTTTCTTATTAATGGGCGTGATGTTGTTTAATTTGTTTTCTTTGAAGGTCATTTCGCCAATTCCGTGGAATCGATCATAGTCCGCGTCAGCGATGTTTAATGAGAATAAAACTATGGAACCTTCAAAAACACAACCGGAAACATTAATTGTTTTGATGTAATTGGTCATCGCTTCATTATTGAAGATAATATTTGATTTTCCGGTAAACTTCAGCTTTTGAAGATCAATATTCATCTCTCCGGCTACTTCAAAAACATAATCGGAGGATACGTTAAAATTGAATCCGCAATTGTTATTCAAACCGTAAAGTTTAATGTCTTTAGTCAGTGTATAGGGAGCGGTAACTGTAATCGGATAAAAATCATCAACTATAATTTTCTGACCGTTTTCGAGGGCGGAGCATAATTTAGTAAAGTTAGCGACACCATCAGCGGTTGAGGTCGATAACCCAATCTTGCTTACTGTCATGGCCGAACTTGCCGCGTTTAGAACTGAAAAGCGCCGTTGGGAGGGGAAATTTACCACCATCAATCCCAGACAGATACTGATTAAACACACCAAATTTCTTCGATTCTGCTTTATTTTCGCCATAATCATACTCAAATTCCCTATTAAATTGGTTTGACAATCTTCGTTCCTTGATCCGTTTTACCGTTTTTAGAGAGGACTTTGCGTGCGAAACCAAGCGTCTCTTTCCTTATGTTCGGGAAAAAGGACAATATTCCAAGGTAGAATAGAGTGCATAAAATAATTGAAATGACATTCCAAATTATACCATCATTGACCTGTTTAATGCAATATCCAAACATGCCCATCAGCGCGGCTGAAACAGCTATTGAAAATACGTTACGAATAATCTTCAATACCGGCATCCCGATTGCCAGCTTCAGTATTAGAAAATGGACTAAGATAAATTGTATTCTGATCCACGATCGGGCATAAACTAAGGTCCAGAACCCATGGGTTGAAGCGATGATGCAAGTCGGTATCAAGATAAGTAGATGCAGTATTTGAGCTAAAAAAGACAACTTAGGCCTTCCCTTGGCCCGGTATACCTCGCTAAAAAAATGCCCAAAGATAATCATCAGAGAGCTGGTCAGAGCCCAAACTCCAATAACGGCACCAGCTTCATGCCATTGAGCGCCTAAAAGGACCTTGGCTGCTAAATCGCTGTATAAATAGGCGCCAATGCCTAAAGGAAGTACTAATATTGAAACCAGGCGGTGGAATTTCAAAAACATGACGTTAAATCGAAGGTTATCATTTTGGAGACGCGACAAAGTTGAAAAGAGGATCGGAATAATGGCGGCGGTAATTAGGGTCATTAACGAGTCCACTATGATGGTCGATGTTTTGTATAGCCCTAAATAATACTGATTTAAAACGCTGCCGATAATAAAAGCGTCCACCCAGGTAGTGAGCCAGATGGATACCGCTTCGATCAATGACCAGATACTGAAAGACAACATCCCTTTTAAGAGGGCGACGCGATAAAAAAAACGGGGTTTCCATTTCGATTTGACGGTTAAGATCAAAGCGTTTGAAAACTGGCTCACGTTTGTTCCAATGATTAACGCCCAATAGCTCAGCCCCATCAGGGCCAGCGGTATTGTTATCGCGAATGGGATGCAAACCGCAACCGTTTGCGCGCTAAAGAGGGTTTTAAAGTCAAATTCGCGACGGTATAAAGCCATTTGGATGCTGGAGAATGATGTTAACGGCAATTGAACGCAGGCCAGCGCCAGAACATTCCCTAGCCCCGGATTGCCAACTAATGTCGCCAGTTGATCCCGGAATAAAATGATGATACCCCACAACAAAAGTGAAAGCGTGAAATTTGTCCAAAAAGCCACATTGGCATTGCGGTACTTATCTGCTTCATTGCTGAATTCGCGCTGTACCAGATATTTCTGAAACCCGGAATCAGTAAACAGGTCCGCAAAGCTAACAACCATAGTCACGGCGGCGATTACCCCAAAAGCCTCCGGAGCGAGAATTCTCGCCAAAATCATATTGGTGACCGGAGCGGTTAGTTTGGTAATCACTTGGATGATGGCCGACCATTTGGCCGCGCTAATTATTTTATTATTAAAATCATCAAATTCCGCCACTGGCGCTTCCTTCACCAATTTTTCATTGGAAACATCCGCGTACTAACTTCGCTTTGACAAACCTTTTAGCAATAATTCTCGATGCGCCTCGCATTCAATATAGTTTTGGATTCTTAACAAAGATTTTTTAGGATAAAGCAAGTCAATTAGTTTATAATTCGATAACTTATTTAATACTTTTAATATTAAATTATTGCCGTGTAATTCTGAAAGATACCGCTTAATATTCTGTTCCGCCAATTCTTGGTATTTTTGCGCTACGAAACCAGTGTCCCGAATTTCCGCGGATCTTTTTAAAAAGTCTTGGCAAATTTCTTTGCCTCGGATACTATCGGCTAAACGGATAATATGCCCGTGTTTGATAATGGGAATATAGTCCACGTTAATTTCTGGTCCGATTACTATTTTTATTAATAAACTTGTTTGCCAATATTCATTATCTTGGCCATCAAATAAAAAGTTGCCCTGGCCGTAAACGATGGTCTTCCCTTGGTACTGCTCCATGGCCCCGATACAATGAGTATGCTGACAAACTATAAAATCTCCGCCTGCTTCAACCATCCTTTCGCATATCTTTTGTAAAGCCGGAGACGGATACCGGTAGTGTTCTTTACCGCCATGATGTAAAACTATCACATAATCGCATTCTTGCTTGAGGTGGGATATATGCTCCAGACTTACCAGAGGGTCAAATGGATTAGCGCCGGACGTAGTATCTCCGGCGATTGAGCTTTCGTGTTCGGCGCAAGCATAAAACCCTATTTTAACACCGTCTTTTTCGATTAGATACGGCTGCGAAGCAGCGGCCAAATTGTCGCCAACCCCGATATATGGAATATGTTCGTTGTTTAGCGCCTCGCGGGTGGAGACTAGTCCCTGTTCAGCTTGATCAAGAATGTGATTATTAGCCAATGTAAGCAGGGTTGGATTTAGCGACTTAATCCCTTTGATTGTGCTGGTTGGCGCAATCAGATTGGGACCGCATTTCCGGATCGGCGTTTCACGATCAGCGAGGGGCGTTTCCAGATTGAAAACACGGATGTCGGCCGCGTTCCAGAGCGCCAGCAACTTATCGCCAAGTAAGGCGGTAACGTTTCCGTTATTGAATAAATCGTGATTGGATTTGGTGGGAACCAAGTCGCCGCCGATCAACAGACTAATCATTTGAAGTCTCCGGATTGATTATGCGTAGTTTCTATTTCTTCAATATTTTTCTGATTTTGCATATAATCTCCATTTGTTTTTTAAATCGGGATAATTATCTACTATAAAACCAGTTTTTTTCTTTGGGTCTAAATACCAATCCGACCTTAAATCAATTGAAAAAAGTTGGGCGTCATGATTTTCTTTGATTGCATTAAGCAAGACAACGGACGAACCACCTCCGCTTACGCCGATCTCCATTAATTTAAAAGGAATATATCTTAAAATTAATGCCGTTAAGAATTCACGGTCCTCATTTGACATCTCCGAAATTTTCAAATAAGAATGGTTCAATCTATTTAAAATTTCCTTTTCATAATCAGTAGGAATAATAAATTCTATTTTATCAACTTCTAATGCCATATTTTCATCCTTTGGGTATTTGAATCCATCCGCCTAAAACCTCATCATATATTTCGGGAGAGAACTCTTCGATTCCGTTACCAGGATAAAAAGTCAGTTCGCCAAAATAGATTTCCTTATTAATTACATATAGATCTACTCTTACAAAAGGAAAATCTTTTGATATCTTCCGGACCAAATGCTTCATTAGATCAAAACACTTCGGCTTAGGCGTGGATCTGCCGCTATTAGGATAATGGCGTTCAAACGGCATGAGATTCCAATCTAGATCATAAAAATCGACCTTTAAGCCTTTCCCGTTGTTGCGATCCAGGCATATGAACAAGCACTTCGGTTCGCCGTTAAAGCATAAAAATTTATAATCAATCAATTCGCCGGACGCCGGATCTCCCAGATAATTTTCGCAGATAACACGCGGTTTAACATTTTTATAAGGCCATTCCCGGTGTTCATAATAATAATTACGTTTTAAGGCATTCTTAAGCTTTTTTTTAATCTCATTTTCCGTTAAAGCGCAGGTATTATTTTTCACAATTACACTACCGCAATCATGGGTACACTTTAAAACGTACTGTTCCGGTAATTCATCAAAGGGTATGTCGTCTTCCGTTTCATAGACACCAATTAAAGGGATGAGATATTTAGCGCCAATCACTTGGGCGATATATTGCCGCGCCTCAAATTTATCTACCAGCGTAGTATATAAGGGATTATGATCGTATAATTTTAACCATTGAATCTTCTCATTAAAGGTTAGCGGTTTTTTTAAATTTAACTTTTTTCCTAGATGACGCCGATATTCCCAGGCGATATAAAATTTTTCCGGAATAAAAAATTGAACTAAGCTTGAATGCCATAGCTTGGAAATCCATTTACGAACAATTGCTTCAAGATTCATAAAGGCTTTCCTCACTTTTAGACAGCAAAACAAGATCGGTTTGTTTATTTTTTATTTGCAACTTAAAACTAGCCAGTGAAAAAATCA
The DNA here is from genome assembly GCA_023415835.1 of Bacillota bacterium. Taxonomy (GTDB): domain Bacteria; phylum Bacillota; class UBA4882; order UBA8346; family UBA8346; genus JAAYHS01. The sequence continues at coordinate 67,239 of JAEZJK010000007.1, read as the reverse complement.
AAATCATCAAAAACGCTCGTTCATAATAGGTTACCATGCCAAATTCCATAGCTTGTTGAACCAAAAATAAGATTAAGACAACTTTTACCAAACCATGAGCTTTTTTTGATTTAAATAATATTTTTAATAAGATCACTAAATTAGGCAGGTAATATGAGATGAAACCGATTATCCCACCGGAGACAAGCATCTCAATATAGTTATTATGCGAATAGGTTTCAAATGAAGATAGTAAATATCTAAAACAATCAAGCCCATATCCGGTCCACGGTCTTTGCTGGAAATAACTCCACCCCAACCTGATTAAGCCTAGCCTGGTTTCCGTGGACGCATCTTCGATTTCCCGATTTAGTACCACATTAAGCAACGCCTCGAACCGGGAACCGGCTATTTGGTAAAGTAAGGGAATACTCATTAGCGCCAGGCAGATAACGAACCCCATAACCGCGAAAATAAGTAGATTTTGGATTCGTTTTTTAGGGTACAACCAAAACCGTAATAATGCGGTTTCCATGATAATCATCATGATTCCTTTACGCGATCCCGTCAATAAAACTATCAAAACCAACCAAATAATTGACCACAGAAAGCGCCGTTTTTTTTCCAAAGTATATATATATAAAGCTATCAGATAAGCAAACGCGGCTACTATCGCTATTAAATTAGAATTATAAAGTGAATCGCCGCCTGTAAAGTTGATATTATCTCCCAAGCGGGAACCGAAGATATTTCCGCCGGACAGAACCGCAACCACAAAAGTAAATATTAAGGCGGCGTACAGATACAATTTTAAAACACGCCTCAAGTCATCTCTGATAACTAAGTAATTAAACAGCATAAATCCAAAGAAATAATTAAGTATCAAAGTCCGGATCATCGCCATCGAGGTGGAGGGATCAATTGATACTCCCATGCGGATTAGTTGGTAATTGTAAACAATAAAAACAATCATAAATATAAAGTAGAAACTGGCGTGGATTTTTTGCTTCGCGAACATCAACAAGCATCCCGTGAGCATGAAGAGAAACAGTCCGGCTTGTCCGATAATAGAATGATTAGAGAGAAAAGTAGTCAGCAATAAGATAAAAAAACCGGTGTCCGCCAGTCTTTCAAGATATGTCCCGCGATTGTTATCCGATAACTCCATCTAGATACTTCCTCCACTGTTCTACCACGACCACGGCGTCCAGCCGTTTTTTAATCAGTAAAGCATTTGTCCCAAGCATCGCCGCCAGTTCTTTTGATTCGGCCAATCTAAGCATGGCTTCTACTAAAGCCTCCTCATCATTTACCGGGACCAGCAACCCGTTTTGGCCGTTATCGATTAGGGACGCCGGGCCGCCGGAAGGGCAGTCCGTCGCAATCACCGGCATCCCCATGGACATGGCTTCGATCAACACATTCGGCATTCCTTCGTAGTCGGAGCTGAGCACAAACATTGCCGCTCCCCGAATTTTTTCCAACAGTTCCCGGGTGCTTCCGGGAAAAGAATAGGCTCCCTGAGGCAAACAAGAAACCGCCAGGATTTTCAACTCTTCCCTGAGATTGCCCTCGCCGTATATTTTTAACACATAGTCCGGGTGTTGTGGGTAGAACTTGGCGAAAGCCCGGATGATCAGGGGAAAGTTCTTCTGTTCTTCCAGCCTCCCGGAGCTGACGATCTCCTTGAGCCGTTGGTCGGCCCAGGGAGGAGGAATCCGCTCCAAATCAAGGGGGTTCGGTAAAACTATTCCTTTTTTGCGGATTCGGACTGGAAAAAAACCGGCCGCCCGCTCAGTCTGGAAGATAAAACCGGCTCCCAAGGGGTAAAATAAGCGTCGTAGGAAACGGGTTTCCTTCTTCCACGGCATCATCCAGGGATTATTTCGTTCCGAAACAACCACCGGTATTCGAGTAAACAACAAGGCGGGGATCACATAAACGCCGATATCCTCAGGGAGAGCCAGTACCAGGTCGGGCCTGAGGCATAAAGCTAAACGACGCACTGCTTTGTATTTTAAAATCTTATCCTTATATAGCTTCGGCGACTTCTTCCCAATAGGATAGATCTTTATTCCTGGCGGCAGATCATAAAACACTTCAGCATCATCAACTGTAACAATGAAGCATTGGATTTTCATCTGATCCAGATATTTAACAAGTTGCGCGATGACGCGCTCCGCGCCTCCGGCCCGCATACTACGGGTTACAATCATTAAATTCTTCATTGACTTCGTTCGATCAAATCCAGATATCGATTTTCTAATTTACGGGCTTCGAGTTTGATATCATAGCCGGCATTGCGCAATTTTTCACCGGCCTCAATCGACTTCCGGCAACGGTCTTGGCGAGGCAGTCCCGCTATTATTCCGGCCCATTGTTCCGGGTCTTTTTCCAGTGGCACATAGGTCAACAAATCCGTGATATTTATTTCTTGGGTGATCTGATCCGAAACAACACAAGGCACCCCGGATGCCTGGGCTTCTACTAAAACCAGAGGCAGACCTTCGAAACGGGACGGCATCACCAGACAGTCCATTGCCTGAAACAGATCCGGCGCGTCGGTCCTGGGACCCAAGATCAAGACATAAGCATTCAACTCTAGTTTTTTAATTTTTTGCCGCACGGTTTCCATGAGTTCTCCGGCACCGACCAATATTAAACGGTAAGTATCGTCCCGGTTTACCAAAGCGGCGAAGATATCGATCAGAAAATCATGATTTTTGGCGTAATTATAATTACCCACATGACCGACGACCTTTTTGCCGTTCAGTCCGAAGGCGCTGCGAAGTTGATCCCGAATTTCAGATTTGAAAGTAAACTTTTCCAATTCAATGCCGTTATTGACGATCTCATAGGGGCCTCTAAACAGCCAGTCGCCTGCCTTCTTGGAACAGGCGAACGCATGGGTGTAGCTTTGGGAAAACCGATTTTTGAGGAGCTTGTGCAATGTCAGATATGAACACATACTATTATGACTATGAGGGATACGGTTCGGAATACCGGCCCGTTTGGCGGCTAACATTTCCAGATAAAGGGTTGAACTGTTACCCTGAGCGTGAATAATCGAATAAGAACGCTCCAGCATTAACCGTTTTAAGGCTCGATAGTATTGCAAAGGCTTTTTCGTCCGCAGGGGGAGAGTGTGGATAATTCCTCCCCGGCTCTCAATTTCAGATCTGAGATCATCCGGCGCCTCATTCCAAATCACAAACTCATATTCCAATTGATCAGCGTGAAAATGCTTAAAATGATTAAGTACCATGGAACTTATCCCATCAAGCCCCAAAGCCGTTGTCATCACTATCAAAACCCGTTTAGCCATCATATCACCACTAAATGTTAACCCTGGTGGAAGCCGTTTCGCCCAGCGCCATCAACTCTTCCATTACGGCGCCCGTGGTTTCATATTCATATATTTTAGCGTCAACCAGGTAACGATACCAGTAACATTGAAAAAAGTGATAAATATAACCTTCTCTGCCATCAAGAAAGCCTAATCGAAAATAGTAATTGTAAATAAACAACCACCGCGACCGCCAAAACATCGGCGCTTTATAATATAGGCCAAACTTTTTTTTTCTCGTCTGTTGAATCTTTTTATCAGTCTGAATCGCTACGGACGCCCCCTGTTTCCAGGCTAGATAATCATGCATTTCCCGGGTAGCGTACCAATTCAATTTGGAAATAAAATAATCCAGGTTCCGGAAGTCATAGTGTAAAAATCGCTCCCGCGTAGCAACGGAATGGCCTTTCAATAACACCGTATGTTCATCCATTTTTCGATCTTCAACTCTGCCCAACCCGGTTTTAAAGATCATCAGTTTTCTTTTTTTGCGGCCACCGTGTTTGATGCATTTTCCCAGAAAGTAAAACCAAGCCTCCATTGTTATTCCATTAACGTCGCTATCTTGATGGCTCTTCATTAAATATTCAAGTTCTTCACATAACCCTGGAGTTAGTCTTTCATCCGCGTCAAGTCTTAAGGTCCATTTAGTATCGATATTGATATTATCGAGGGCCCAATTAAACTGCCGGGCATGAGTCTCGAATTTATGCTCGTAGATATCCGCCCCCAAGTCTCGGGCAATTACGATAGTATTATCGGCGCTGCCGCTGTCGACCACAACCGCCCGTTTGATAAATCCCTTAATGGACCGCAAACAATCACCAATATTGCTACTTTCATTCATTGTAAGAATTATGGCCGTCAGATCCGCCATTTAATCGCCTCATCATCGTAATTGGCTCTTCCAAAAACCGTTTGTTTTATTATAACATAGGCAAACAACCCAGTAAAGCCCAGTAACGGATGAGATAGGCCCGGTCATTGATTCAGGCGTGGCCTGATAGTGCCGACTGGCTTTAATTCACCGGTTTAACTCATGATTGTGTATAAAGAATAAACCATATCAACCGATATAAAAAATAAACGTCGGATTGAATTAATATCCATAATAGCTCAGTCAACGCTGTGGTTGTAAATGTAACAAAGGGGAATATTGATGAAAAAAACGCTAATTTTACTGTTAAGTATCGGTCCGGTCTCTACCTGCGCGCCGGTTTCATCGGCTGAAGCTTTTATAAATGGCTTAATCCATTTATAATGTCGAACTTAAATCAAAATTCGGGATCAAATATGAAATTCCGGCGGGTAAAGAGTTCAAGGTCAAATTGCGTATTTTGAAAAGGAAGAAAATTTTTCGAAGGATACGGATAGGGATGGCATATACGATAAAGTTCATGATGTGTCCGTTTTCGACCTCGCTTTTGATTCAAAATACTTCGGAGTGGAAGCCGACGGGGTTTTCGCCACCGAACGTGATGAAAACCAAAGTGTAAGCATGTATGTGCAACCCAATGATAAGGTCAAGATCTACGCCCATTACGGGGTTGATCAGTGGCAAGATCAGGAGAAAATCCTGGGTTTATTGCTCTTTCCAGACCCGAAGCCGTTCAGTTTAAGGCTGGAATACAACTTTGATGATGGTACTCCCGAATACGAGAATTTATATGGGGTCCAAATTGCCTATGTGATTGCGCCCAATATGGTGTTTTATTATACCCGCACGGATAGAACATATGATTATAATCAGTTAAGATTGTCAGTTTACTTTTAATGGATGCGGCGGAAAGGAGAATCATATGACCTGTAACTTAACGGTTAAAATTCGTCCGGCGCCCTTGAATTCCGAGCCGTTGGAAGTTACGGACCTTCAAAAACGGCGGGAACTTTTGACACTGGTTAACCTACCTAACAATTTTAAAGCGTCTGGTAAACGCATTTTTGACTTAGTACTGACTATTCCCGGAATTATCATCCTCATTCCGGTGATTATTGTCTTGGCCGTCTGGATTAGATTGGATTCTCCCGGTCCTGTTTTGTTCAGACAATTCAGAGTGGGAAAGAACGGGCGGGATTTTTTGATTTATAAATTTCGGACCATGTACGATGGAGCGGAGGCCAGCGGTAAATTATTCACTCTTGAGAGGGACGAGCGGATTACCGGTTGCGGAAAAATCTTACGTAAATTTAAGTTGGATGAATTGCCGCAATTGTTTAACGTCTTAAAAGGCGACATGAGTCTGGTGGGACCACGGCCGATGCTACCGGGGTATCTAGCGAAATATCCGGCCAAGTTTAGAAAGGTTATCTTATCGGTGCCTCCGGGAATAACCGATTATGCTTCGGTATTCTATATCAATGAGAACAAGATGCTCAATTCGATGCCGGATCCGGAAAAAGTCTACTTAAAGGAAGTCCTCCAAACAAAGTTGAGTTACGCTCTTTATTATATCAGTAAGCGCAGCCTGGTAATGGATCTGCGCATTATCCTAATCACTCTGATGACCTTATTCGGTATGATTATTGGAAAAGATTTGAGATTAACTCGGGGGGAATATATTAGGTGGAAGTAGGGCTATTGATTTGAAATGAATATTCGGTATTCAGAGCATGATATATTTTTGCCGCGAGATTATTCGGATCGGTGGAATGTTATCGAGCGAAGATTTTTATAATGAACAATATCTTTTATGCGCATATATACTGGGCGGCGCAAATGGGGATAGAATTATATGTTCAAACAATTTTCTCGGGAATAAGGAGGAAATTATTCAGAGGCTGAACCCGTTATGGGGCAAAAATCAAATATTTGAAAATTTTTCAACTGCCGGAGGATTCTTTTGGTTAAGAAAGAATTAATGCGAATCGGAGTTGTAGGAGACATTCACGGCAATTTAACCGGCTTGGAACAAGCGTTGCGTTCGATGGGACCCATTGACCAGCTGCTTTTCACCGGAGACGGTTACCGGGAAATAGTAAAGGTCAAGAATCGTCTGGAAGTTCCGATTGCAGGCGTTGCCGGGAACTGCGACTTTAGTTCGGAATATCCGACGGAACAATTCTTTCAGCTGGAACAAGCGCAAGTGATGTTAGCCCATGGCCACCGGTACGGCGTTAAACAAGGATTAACCACGATTGGGCTGGCAGGGCGGGAAAAAGGGGTTGATTTAATTGTTTTTGGCCATACTCATTTTCCCTTAAATACCGAATGGGAAGGGATTAGGCTTTTTAATCCGGGGACCCTATGCCTGGAACGGTCGTATCGCGGGATCACTTATGGTATCATCGAGATTGGCCAAAACGGGCTTACTTTTTTTCATGAACGCCTTTAATAACATATGGCATTCAATAATAGCGCAACTTTTGTATGGAACGCAGTTTGCTGCGGAGGGAATACAATTTATTGTTGCGTTTTGAATGCGACTTGGCATAATAAAGTTTTACTTCCCTTGACGGGAAGAGATTTTTAAGGTATACTAATCATCGTCAATTATCTTTCCTTATCGGGGCGTAGCGCAGTTTGGTAGCGCACCTGCCTTGGGCGCAGGGGGTCGTAGGTTCAAATCCTGTCGCCCCGACCATTTAAAAAATTGATTCTTCGACCTATCAGTTGAAGAATTTTTCTTATTTATGCGTTTATAATCATACTAAAAATTAATCTCTAGAGATTAATAAACTATATTCCCCAGTAACAAAAAATACTGGGGAATTTTCTAAATACGGGGTTTCTATTAATAAAATCCCGTCTTAACAACCCCGATGTTCCTCTTTCATATGGCGATGATGCATTTCACGCATCATTTGATGCATCTCCATACACATCCGGTGCATTCCCATAATGGTTTGATGCATTTCCATCATCATGGGGGCCGTACTACAGTACATCATCGACTGTTCCATACCGGCCGGCCTTTGGTAGATTTGCATTTTTTCCCTGTGCTCCATTACCTTTCCTCCTCTTTGGGTTTTCTATCTTATTCTATTAGGCAGTTTGAGATTAGGTAATAGGGACAAAGGCAGATTATGGGGATTTGATAAATACAAATATGTTTTTTCAGTTTAAAATGGCTGCTGGTTGTAGTATTGTTGCCATTGTGTTATAATAAAATCGTTGCTAAACTGCGCCCGTAGCTCAGTTGGATAGAGTGGCAGACTTCGAATCTGTAGGCCGGGGGTTCGAGCCCCTCCGGGCGCGCCATTTAAAATTAAGGGTTTGCAAAATCGCAAACCCTTTTATTTTTTACTTATCTAATAAATATTCAAATAATAACATAAAACCGTTGATAATAAAGAAAAAGACCCTTTAGGGTCTATTTCAGGAGTTGATCCATCTTCTTTGTGGCGGTTCTTAATAGTTCGATATCTTCGTTATGAGCATATATTTCCGTGGTGTCCCTTTGGGCGTGCCTTAAATACCTTTGAATAATATCAAGTGATATTCCCGTACTTAAAAGCAAGGTAGCCGCCGAATGTCTCATGTCGTGGATTCTAATTTTAGTTACTTTGGACAGTTCTATAGCTTTGTTAAAGTATCTATTGCGGAGGTTTTCTAAATGGACTGGGCTCCCGTTAAATGATGTAAAAATTAAATCATAGTCTTTATAGGTTTTCCGTTGTTTCATTCGTTCTTCATTTTGCCGAGCCCTAATTTTTTTCAATTCATCCGCCAAGAGCCCGGTCATTAATATAGGTGCTTGCGAAGCATCGGTTTTCGGTGTACCGAACACGGGCCGCGAATCTCCCTTTGTTTTTTCTTCAAGCGTCTGATTAATATTTATAATCTTGTTTTCTAAGTCAATGTCCTGCCATCGGAGCCCCAAGACTTCTCCTATCCTCATGCCGGTAGTTAGGCAACAAAGGAAGATTCCATATTCTCTTGTTCCCTTGGTATTATCCAAAAATTTTTTAGCTTCGTCTGCGGACCAAACCGAATGTTTAACTTTTTTGATTGTCGGCGCTATGATTCGCTCACATGGGTTTTCCGGTAAGTCTAAATCATCATCGGCGAGCCCCAATTTATACGCTGAGTTAAAAATTATATAAAGTTTCTTTTTAGTATATTGAGATTTTTTAGATTCAATTAATTCTCGAATATGTTTGGGTTTGATATCCTTTATGAGTTCGTTCTTTAATCCTTCCGGGATATTAGATTTAATCATCTTCCGGTATTCTTCGATGCTCCGGCGTTTTAGTCCCTTCTTTTCACAATGAGCAAGCCAACGGGTAAAAAGTTCCTCTAATGTAATTTTAGCCGGAGAATGAAATTTTCCGGCTGCAATTTGACCTTTTATTATTTTAGCCTGCCTATCTGCTTCCTTCGGATCGGTTGTCTCTAAATCAATCCATTCATATTTATAGCCGCCTTTTCCGTTTCTAAGGTTCGGATCATATCCGCGGCTAATAATGTAATAAAACCGATGATCCTTTTTTCGTTGAAATAATGATCCGGTTCCAGCCATTACTTTCTTTGCCCTCCCAGCTTTTCCGCAAGGTTAAAAATGTATTCCTGTTCTTCTTCGGATAAATGAGATAGGTCAACTGTTTTGCCGCCCGTCCCTTCGAGTCTAACATAAACATCTTCCTTCATTTCCATATATCCAGCGGCTTTCATTAAATCGCTATATGAAACTTTTAAAAATGGAGCAAGTTTTTTAAGAGTTTCGGGTTTCGTCTCTGTTTCTCCCGCTTCCATTCTCGATATAGTTGATTTACTAACACCAGATACCTTGGCGAGGTCTATTTGTGCAACGAATCCACTTTTCAATCTTAAATTCTCAAGATACTTTCCAAACCCTTTTTTATCATACACTTTAAACACCTTCCTCTTTGATGGTATTATATCATGAATATGTCATGCGTGCAACACCTATGCAACAATTTAATATCTTTTTAACGAAAATTGTTGCACGCGTGGGATTCATGTGGTATAGTTATTATCGACAGGTGCAACATACATTATACGTTAGAAGGTGTGAGTATATGAAGTTTAAATTAAAAACCGACGAATTTTTCAAGCGTTGCCGGGAAAAAGGCTGGTTGACTTTCGCGGCTCAATCTAGGGGAATCGGGGTGTATTGGCAAACCGTAAGACGAGTTTGCTTGCCTCCCGAACACAAAGAGTATGTTTCTCCCGGAACAAAATTTATTACAAAAACTTGCGAAGCGTTTGATTGTAAAATCGATGACTTATTTACTGTGCTTTGATGTTCCCGCGCGTGGGACGAAATGGAGGTAATTATGAAATCAGATCATGAAGTTTTGACAACCGTTGAACTTAAAAACTTTCTTCGAATCGGCTATGAGAACACGGTTCAAATTTTGAAGGATGGCAAGATACCAAGCGTGATTATCAATAACCGCGGCGATAGACGAATACTTCGAGAGGATGCGATTGCCTACATTCGTCAAGGCAACCAAAAGGAGGTTCCACAATGACACCACTTGAGCATTGTTTAGCAAATCTAAAAATTACTCTGATACTTTTCGGTATTTCGTTTTTATCATCATTATTTTTAGGTGGATACGGAGAATCATTTGATACAGATTTAATGGGAATATCGGTAATTTTATTGATTTTAATACTCGTAATAGTAGGAAGGCTACATTTTGTATACGGTTATATTTAGTTTCACCTCGGACTATGTGGTCAAGTCGCCTGAAATCATATTTTGAAATTGTTAATAATTCATCAATCATTACTGTTAATTGAGCTTTTATCATATAGCACTCTGTTGAATCTGTGGGCCTTTTATTACGGATGTCATTTATTAACGAGTAATATAAAACGGCAACCCTGGTGAATTCCGGCTTAGTAAGTTTAAGAATTAGTTTTGATTTCATAGAATCCCAAACTGAAGTTTCAAAAATTACAGGGTTGCATGGTTTAACCGGCATAGGTTCACAGTCTGGAACGATTGAGTAATTATTGTAAAGTTCAATTATCACTAAAGCTAGATTTGTTTGAAATTCTTTATTGGCACGGAGCCTTTCAATTATCTTATTAGCTACTAAAATTGCAAGGCCAACGCAAACTCCCGAAATGATAGATTCGTATATTTTTTCTTGTTCCAAAACAATCACCCCCAATTTATTATCGGTAGTTATTGTAAAAACCAAAAGGAGGTCTCCCGATGAATAACATTAATAAAACTGGCGTTTTAAAAGTCAATCTTAATGAAATGAAAATACCGTTGTCAGCGGCTTTAGACGCAATTCAAAACTTAATTAAAAATCTTAGAAAATAGGTGCCGACTGAATTAAATTATTTAAATCCCATGTTTTTTAAATCGTTTTGGAAGTCTTTTATCGCTTTATTATGTTGGTCAATGGTTTTCTGGGATTCTGGGTCTTGTTCAATAACAATTTCGCCTTTGCAGAATGGGCACTTAATCTTGGAGCCAGCTTGTAAAATCTTTGATACGGCAGCTTTAAGCTTTTTGTGACATAACGGACATTCAACTTCCATGTCCTTGCCTTGAAAGATATCTTGTAATGTTGGTTCCAAATTTTCCTCCAATTGTCGGCACCCAAATAATTATTCGGCAATCTTTACCAGAAAGTTAACGGAAAACCTACCAAAATCGAGGAGGATGAAAGATGAAAAAAGTTATTGTTAAAAAAATGATTAAATCAGAAATTTCCATTAATGAAGTAAACAAAAATCAAATTATTGTTGGATATTTCAATGATTGCGTCAAGGGTTGGTTTAAACTTCAGAAACTTCACCATCGTCCTAAATCCCAATGGCAATGGTGCGGGTTAGAAAGTACAAATGAATGGTGTAGTCCACACGCTGGTTCAATCGAAGAAGCAATCGAACAATTTGCCAGTGAACACAAAAACGAAGTCTACGTCTTCGATTCCTTCGATGAATTCCTAGAAGAATTTCCCGCCCTGGTTGAAAGCAAGAAGTAAGCGAGGTGTTTCCAATGTCTCAAATCTACCCGGATTTTGCAATGAACAATCCAGTCCATAAAGGCGAGATATTTCTTTCAACCTATGTCAGCGAAGGATATTTAGAAAAACTTCGCCCAGTCGTCGTAATCCAAAATGATATAGGCAACAAGTACAGCAGATCGATTATAGTCGCCGCTATCACGTCCAAGCCCAAAAAGGAATTGCCGGTTAATGTGGTTATCGACCCCGGAAAATACAGCCTGGAAGTTGATAACTGTACGATTATGGCAAATCAGGTCTTTACGATTGATAAGGATTATCTTAGGTCTAAAAAAGCGGCTTTAGATTTGGACGATATGAAACGACTAGACGAGGCTTTAATGGCTAGTTTGGATTTAAAAAACCAGGAGGGAAAAGGGATGGAGCAATTACAAAAGGTTTTTGAGTATCAAGGAAGTCAAGTAAGGACGGTTTTAAAAGACGGTGATCCGTGGTTTGTGGCTAGTGATGTCGCGCAGGTTTTAGATATTAAAAACCCCGCCGACTTTATCCGCGAACTTGATGAAGATGAAAAGGGCATAGTTAATATCTATACCCTTGGAGGAAACCAAGATAAATGTACCGTTTCGGAAGCCGGTCTTTATTCTTTAATCTTAAGAAGCCGCAAACCCGAAGCCAAAGCCTTTAAACGCTGGATTACTCACGAAGTTATTCCCCAAATCCGTAAGACCGGATCTTATTCGGTTCAGCCCCTATCACAACTAGAAATCCTCAAACAATCAGTTGACATGCTCCTTGAACAACAGCAAAAACTCGCCCAGGTTGAGGACAAGCTGGAAACCGTCAACCACCGAATCAACTCCCTGGATGCTGTAAACGTAGAGGGAGACCCCCAACAGCGCCTTAATAAAATGGTTCAAAAATTAGCATACAAATCCGGCGTTACATACTCAACCGCCTGGAATCAGTTTAAAGATGCTTTTAATATGGCATACCGGACCAATCTAACCGCCCGGATGAACAATTACTGCCAAGTTAACAACCTGAAGAAAATCACGATACCAGGGTTTTTGCTTTTATTTGGACAGATCGAAGATGGGATTAGGGTTGCGGATAAGTTGTTAAATATGTAATAACCTTTCAGGCGGCAGCGTGGCCCTTTACACGTAGTAACGAAATCGGCACAAGCCGGTGGATACGCCGCCTGATTAAACAAGGAGGTCTAAGGATGTTTAAGGTTGGTCAAGACGTTTTTGAAAGTAAAAATGGTTGGGGGAAAATTAACTCCATAAATTCAGAACCGCAAGACCCAAGCCCAGTTTCTGTAGCATTTAGTGATGGTCAGTATCTTTCTTACACGTTGGATGGCAGATATGAGGAATCAGATCCGTTTCCAACCTTGTTTGAATCCCCCGAGGCGATGATTGAATACTTTCAAGAGAACGCTCCACCCAAGCCCAAGAAGAAGATTAAAAAGACGGTTGAGGTTTATATTAAACCATCTTTGATTGGTGATGATGGCTCAGAACCTATTTATGACGCTGTTCTGTGGGGTAAAAATCCAGGTAATAAAAACTGGGTTCCCGCAACCTTAACTTACGAAATCGAGGAATAAATTCAAGGGAAGTGATTGCGTGAACTTCATACATCAATATTTTACCTACAACTTTAAGCGTCCATACCAAAAACCCCTTCGTAAATGCCTCCGGAAAGGCTGCGACAATATGACCCGTCATAACGGCGGTTATTGCAGTCCGGAATGTTGCAAATCGGATAAATAAATTCAAGGGAGGAAATGAGATGACTATTTTACTCACAGCTTTATTAACCTTAATCATGGTTGGCCCTTTAATCTATTTTTTCGGCGAATGTTACGGCTATTACAAGGGGCTTGATGACCTTGGATATGAGTTTGACGGAGATGGGCAGATCGTCAAGAAGGAGGCTAACCGTGGTTGACCAAACCAAGCGCCTAGTTATACGCCAAATTAAGTTTGTACTAAATATTTTCGGTGTAAGCAAAGAAGAAGCGCCGGAAGTATTGGCAGAGACGTTGCGGGAGTATGTGGAGTATTTCGAGATACCGAGGGAGGTAGTGAAATGAAGGTTATCGGCAAGTCAAAAGATGGTTACATCTTTGAAGCAAGCAATTACGAAATTGCTAATTTAATCGGGTATTATGCACTGTATGACTATAAAAATAACCTTGGAGAAGGACTGAAGGTCGGAGATGAAATCCAAATCTCTAAAATGTATCGACAGCTACAACAATTAGCGGAACACCAAAGAGAAATCGAGTCGGTTATTGAGACTTTAAAAGAAACAGCAGAAACGCTTACCCTAGTTCCGCCGGTACTAAATCATATTACAGACGAAATCAAGGAGGCCTAACATGTTCACTATTCAAGAATTTGAAACTCAAACTGCAATTTTAAACCAGAGCAGGAAAGAGCTTTTAGAGAACGTCCTGGGCAAGGACAACCCTATAGTTGAGAGATTATTGAATGAGGAGGGGAAGTAGTTGAAAGAATGCCGTTTTTGCAAGCGTTACGAATCTAATATTTTTGATGAACCGTGTAACTCTTGTTTTTGGGAAAGCAAAAACATCTTCCGTCTTTTAAATTTAGCTATAAATTTTGGTTCAAATTATTATTCTCCCGCTGAATCAGCCGGAGAACCCCGCTAATCTCCCGGTCCGGAAGCCGTATATTTTAGCTGTAAGGCCGGGAGAGAGGCGGATTAAAAAGGAGTTAACCATGATTCAAAAAATCAAAATTTACGAAGGTACGGCCCAAGACCACTACCGGGTGACGCTTTTAAATGGCGAGTGGCCCGACGATAAAACCTTAATTAATTGGTGCGATGAGGATAATTTCGGCGGTTATGTCGGACAGAAGTCAGAGCGGTTTTGTGTAGTGACAGTCTATAAGGATTGAGGTGTTGCAATGAACAACCTTGAAACGATTATGCAGGATGGGGAATTGGTTAAGGATGCGGTAAAAGAATATCTAGTTAATCACTGTTGCCCGATGGAGTTTAATTTACCAAAATTGAGAGAATGCAAGCTAATTTCGAACCGGATATATGGCAAGTGCAAAGTTTGCTGGGACAAAGCCCTAAAAAATCAGTAAGGGGAGGAAATAGGGATGGAAAACCAGATCGTAAAGTATATTTCAGACCAAAAACAAATTGAGTTATCGCCGGATATGGTCAAAAAGTGTCTAGTCCGGGGCGACAAAGAAGTTGTAACAGCCGAAGAAATTACCCTGTTTATGAATCTTTGTTGCTATCGGCAGTTAAACCCGTTTTTAAACGAATGCTACTTAGTTAAATTTAAAGGCTCACCCGCCCAAATTATTACAAGCCAGGATGTATTTATTAACCGGGCAAACCGAAACCCGCATTATCGCGGACATAACGAAGGGGTTATAGTTCAAAAAGGCGATCAAATCGAATACCGGCGCGGTAGCCTTGTATTGAACGGTGAAACTTTGATCGGCGGTTGGTTTGAAGGTTTCAGGGACGACCGGGATCAACCAACTAGGGTTGAAGTTTTACTTAGCGAGTATATCCGGTATAAATACGACGGAACGCCTATGGCTTTATGGAAAGAAAAACCTGCAACGATGATTGTAAAAGTTGCCCGGTCCCAAGGATTGCGCCGGATGTTTGTTGATGAACTCGGAAACCTTTTTGATGAAGCTGAGGGAGTCCATGTCGGAGACGTTATCGACATTACCCCTATTCGTGAACCGGTTACAATGCCTAGGTCAAAGAGTGAAGCAAGAGCCGAAGAACAGGCGCAGGATTTGAACGAAGGGCAAAATGATTGCGTTTGTGTAGTTTGTGGCGGTAAAGTATCGGCTAAATCGGCTGAGTATTGCGAAAAACAAGGAATCGCCCCAACTTGTTACAACTGCCAACAGGCGGCGAAAAAGAAATAGGAGGAAAATAATGTTTAATAAAAACGATTTGCCTTATCAGATGGGGCCGGTAGAATTGCAAAAGTATATTTTTAATGGCGTAGATGGACCAAAACTAAATCTTCCTAATATTTATTATTTGTTCCGTCAAGAGGGGTTCCCGTCTTACAAAATCGGTAGAAAGCACTATACAGTAACCCATTTATTTTTAGAATGGTTAGATAACCAAGCTTTAAGTCGAACCAAGATTGATTCTTATAATAAGCCATGAACATCGAGTTTAACGAAGAGCGGCACGAATACCGCGTCAATGGCGTAATTGTCCCAAGTGTTACCCAAGTGTTGCAATCTGTCGGGCTTCCGGATCTTTCGGGAGTCCCGGCGGAACTCCTGGAATGGAAAGCCGGGTTGGGAACGGCGGTTCATAAGGCGACCGAATTGGATGATCTGAATGACCTGGATGAGGAATCCCTGGACCCAACAATTAAGCCTTATTTGGAAGCATATCGGAAGTTTAAGAGGGAATCTGGGTTTATTCCAACCAAAATAGAGGAACGGATTTATTCTAAAAAATTTGGATATGCTGGCACTTTTGATAGGTTTGGAACCTTTCTGGATAGATATACCCCTGTTTTAATTGACTTTAAGACCGGGATTACAGACCCGTTGATAGTTGGACCACAAACCGCAGCATATCAAGAAGCAATAAACGAACCAACGCGAAGCAAGGGAAGATTTTGGAGATACGCCCTAAAACTCAACAAAGATGCAACATATAGACTTATCAGACTAGATAACAAGATGGACTTTCAAATTTTCTTAAATGCCCTAAACCTATATAAATGGAGGAACCAGTAATGGAATTTAAAACTAATCTAGTCCTATCCGAGAAAGCCGCCGCCTTGGTTGCGGAGGCTAACCAATACGAGTTACAAGTCCAAGAAATCAAAATCGATAACGCCGATCAAAGGGCTAATGCTGTTAATCTCGGAATCAAACTTAACAAACTAACCAAGGATTTAGAAACCGAGAGATTGAGCCAAACCCGCCCGATTGATGCAGCAAAAGATAAGATTATGGAACTTTATAAGCCAGTCGGAAACGCTTGTAAAACAATGGTTGAACAGCTTAAAAAAGCGGTCGGCGCATACGACGCGGAGGAACGCCGGAAGGCTTTCGAGGAACAGGAACGGTTGAGGAAAGAGGCCGAGGAAGCTGCCCGGAAAGAGCGGGAACGGCTTGCAAAATTAGCCGAGAAGCAGATTGATAAGGGCCAGGAAGAAAAAGCAGAGGAAACCATCCAGAAGATAGACCAAGTTCAAGCTTTTGTCCCGGTGGTAACCCCTGGAATAGTACAACAAAAGGGCGAGAAAAAACGGATGGTTCCCAAGTTTAAAGTTATCGACTTTAAAGTGTTACCGGATGAATATAAACTACCGGACGAAACCAAGATCCGTAAGGTTGTTAATGCCCTTAAATTAGACACCAATATTCCCGGCGTTAAGGTTTGGGAAGAAGAACAGCAAGCTTGGTAAATTAAACCCTTCCTGCCCCTTAACCGGGGCGGGATTGGAGGTGGAGAGAGTGGAGATTAAAAGATACGATTTGCATGGAAGCTATGAACCTTATATCGCAGAAGATAAAGAGGGCGGTTACGTAAAATACGACGACTACCAAACCCTAGAAGCCCAATTACAGCAGTATAAAGAGGCGTTGGGGTTTGCGTGTCAGCGAATTTACTTTCATGGTCACTGTTGCCCGGCCGAATCGGTATCTAATTTCAACGCCTTCGAATGCAAAGACATCTGTGATATGGATAATCATAAGCCGTTTTCGTGCTGGATGAAATACTTTTTGGAAACCAAAGGAGGCCAATAACAATGCCAGCCTATCAATACAAGTTTGAAAATCGGGTGAGGCATTCGCCCCGGCCACAACGCGAGATTGATTTATTTAACGAGTTTGTGAGCAAGGTTGTTAACGCCTACGATTTAGTAAAACGCCTTAACCCGCCAAAAGAAAAAGTGATCGCAGCGGTGATTGAACAGTATCGAGTAGGAGCTTTTAAGGTTACAGGGTGGAAAGGGAGACCCTTGAAACCAGAGGCAGAAACCCTGAGAAAAAAGGATTATGAAGCGGGATATACAGACAGGGAACTTAAAGAACGTTGGAATGTGGCGATCACTTGTGTTCAAGGTTGGAGATATAGACGAGGATTAAAACCTAATAAGCGTAAGCGAGGTTAATGGGATGGCTAGACCACAAAAGGCAGTAGTAGATTACTTTCCCCATATGGTTAAACGCGGGAAAACCATCCTTGCTTTGGAATCCCGGTTCGGGAATGACGGTTATGCATTTTGGTTTAAGCTACTTGAAATTTTAGGCGAAACCGAAAATCATTTTTTTGATTGCAATAACCCCGCGAATATGGAGTATATGTTAGCAATAACTAAAATAACCGAGGAAACCGCGTCGAATATACTCGATCTGCTTGCGAAGGTGGATGCAATCGACCGGGATTTATGGCAAGAAAAGATAGTTTGGAGTCAAAACTTTGTGGATGGGGTTAAGGATGCATACAAAAGAAGAAAAATAGGAATACCCGAAAAACCTAGTTTATGCAAACAAAAATCCACATTACCGGAAGTTATTGCAGACATAAATACAACACCAACCCCTGATAATGCAAACATTAATCCGCAAAGTAAAGTAAATAAAACTAAAGTAAATAAAAGTATAATATATACCCCTGATTTTGAAACATTCTGGAAAGAGTATCCTAGGCCAAAACAAAAAGAAAAGACCTTTGAACTTTGGAACTATTTTTTAAGTATTGGAATGTCGGCGGAAAATCTTATAGATGCGGCCAAAGGGTACGCCGAGGAGTGCTTAAGACTTAAAACCGAAGAAAAATACATTAAGTATTCAACCACTTTTTTAAGCAAGAAAGGTAAGCCTTTTATAGATTATTTAGGAGGCAGTAATGAACGAGCTTCAGGAAATCCTCAACCGAATAATCGAGAAAGCCAAGGCGAACTCGACCGGATCGACTTCGGAAAATTTGAGTATAAAGGATGAATTACAAGGTTGCCCGGAATGCAATTATCAGGGAGTTATTATGATTGATAGCCGCACTGTTCGCCTGTGTGATTGTCGGGAAAGGTTGAAACTGCAGCGATTGTTTGAAAGTAGCAAAATTACTCCGGCGTTTCGAGCAACAACTTTCGAGAGCTTCATTACATCCGGCAGGCCAATAATTATCCAAAGCATGTTTAAAAGCGCCCTGGATTATTCCCGGCGATTTAATGAAATTAAAAGTGATAAAAACAACTGGCTTGTATTACTCGGTGAACCCGGCAGCGGGAAGACCCATTTAACCATGGCAGTCGCAAACGAAAAGATCAACGAACGGGTAAAGGTACTTTACTTTCAACATGTCGAGGGTGTAAACGAAATGAAAGACATACTCCGGACCGGCGAAGAATCACTCCTGGAGAAAGTCCGGGAAATGCAACAGGTAGATTTTTTGGTCTGGGATGACCTATTTAAGCCGGTCAAGGATAAAAAGAACCCTACGGCGTTTGAAATTGAAAAAGCTTTTGAGATTTTAAACTACCGGTATTTAAACTTACTACCTACCGCGATAAGTAGCGAAAGAACTCCGAAGGAGTTAGTTGAGATCGACCGAGCAACCGGCTCCCGGATACTTGAACGAGGCAAAGGTCATTTGGTAGTGGTTGAAGGTATTGAAAACAATTATAGATTGATTTGAGGAGGCTTAAAACACCATGAAATCCCAAACTGATTATGCTGCAAAAATCACCCAAAAAGCTATAAAAGAAACCGGGAGCTATAAATTGACAGATGTCGTTCCCAAAGTTATTGAAATTGCAGAGGAAGAAGCAAAGAAACTTAAAAGGCCGTTTTATCTAGGGACTTACTTAAACCGGTATTACCAGATTAAAACAACCGGAGATATTGTGGCGGCAATTGAGAGAGTTAAGAAGATTGGAGGGGTTTAGATGAAATACCAAATCATTTACGCCGATCCGCCGTGGGCTTTCAACAATAAACGAACCGGTGGGAACCTCAGCAGCGGAGCCGGTCAAAAATACGACGTTATGACGGTTGATGATATATGCAAGCTCCCGGTAAATAAGATAGCCGACGATAATTGCGTTTTGTTCATGTGGTGGGTTGGTTCGATGGTAGATGAGGCAATACAAGTCGCAAGGGCTTGGGGCTTCGAAATCAAAACAATGACTGGATTCGATTGGGTTAAGATGACTAAGTCTAATAAACTGTTTTTTGGAATGGGGTTTTGGACTCGGCAAGGGTTGGAAAATTGTCTAATAGCGATTAAGGGCAAACCAAAAAGAATTGATGCCGGAATAAGGGCGGTCATTTTAGCCCCGGCAGAAGAACACTCCAAGAAACCAGATGAAGCCCGAAAAAGAATAGTTAAGTTAATGGGCGACCTTCCCCGAATTGAATTATTTGCCCGTCAATCAACTCCGGGTTGGGACGTGTGGGGAAACGAAGTTGATTCGACAATAGATATTTTCGAGGACGCAGACCAAGGCAAACTCTTTAAGGAGGGGTTAGGGTGGCGTTAGTTACAGAAACTCTTTTCGGGACAGTTGACAAAGTACAAATAGCCATAGACCGGATAAGGCAGTTTGAACCCCCGGAAGGTTATTATGGGGCTTTTTCGGGAGGCAAAGATTCTGAAACTATAAAAAAATTAACTGAACTAGCTGGAGTAAAAATTGATTGGCATTATAACATGACTGGAATTGATCCGCCGGAATTAGTTTATCACATTCGTAATAATCACCCAAATGTAAAGCCTGAGCGATATAAAAAATCGATATGGAAATTGATAGTAGAAAAACAAATGCCACCGACACGAATCGCGAGGTATTGCTGCGAAGTTTTAAAAGAAGGGGGCGGCGAAGGACGATTTGTGATCACCGGAGTAAGATGGGCCGAATCTGTTAAGCGCAAAAACTCTAGGGGGATTGTCGAGGTTTTAAATTCTCGCAAAGATAAAAAGGTTTTGCTCAATAACGATAACGACGAATCGCGCAGGTTGCTGGAAACTTGTGTTGCTAAAGGTAAAAGGGTATTAAATCCTATTGTCGATTGGACTGATGAAGAAGTTTGGGAATTTATAAGAATCCAAAATATCAAATATTGTTCGCTTTATGATGAAGGATTTCACCGGTTGGGTTGTATCGGCTGCCCAATGGCCCGCCGGGGGGGGAGATTGAAAGAGTTCGAACGGTGGCCAAAATTTTATGACGCTTATATGAGAGCATTTGGCCGAATGGTAAAGGCAAATATAAAACGAAAAGGGCAAGATGCGGCAATTTGGAAAACCGCTCAAGATGTTATGGATTGGTGGATTTATGAAATGCCAAAAGAAGACCCAGACCAATTAAAACTTTTAGACGAGGAGGCCACCCCATGAAACACAAAAAGAAGCGGTGCTCAAGTAGAATAAAAAACGAATATAAAACCAGTATTAATCATTATTTGCCCGGTGCTCCTTTGAATGAAGATCCGATCAAATCTCAAAAAATGCTTAAAAATATCCAATTCGGATTATCGGCAATAACCATCATTCTCTTTATGTTTATTTGCTTCCGGACGGGGATTAATGTGATGGAATCGAAACTGGACGCCGCGCAAGAGCTATTAATTGAAAAACAGCAGATTATTAATGAGGTTGAACGGGTAGAAAAAGAAATGAAGCGGCTCTATCCGAAGAAAGAGCGGGGAAAATTGAGGCAAGAAGCGATTACATTCGTCGGAAAGACCCATGCTTTTGAAATACCGCTCAGAGTTGCCATGGTCAGCGCAGAGGCAGAAACAGGTTACAACATAAACGCCGTCGGATCTTTTAAAGAGCGCGGGACACATCAGGCGATGTATGCAACAATGAGGCGATATTTTCCAAAGTGTGACGGTAGTTTGATATATTGGGAAGTTGCTTCATGGCTGCACTTAAAAGATTGTTACGAGGCCTCCGGACGGACGTTATTTGGAACGGTAGCCATGCACAATGCAGGGCGGCATAGAGGAGTTGCCTATGCAATGAGAGCTGGGTGGAAGCATGTTAACCGGTGTAGGAGGATTGCAAGGGGGTTATCGGTGTGACCCTGACGCATTTTAGTCTTTTTACCGGAATAGGTGGAATCGACTTAGCTGCAGAATGGGCGGGATTTGAAATGGTCGGTCAATGTGAATTTGCGGATTATCCAACAAAAGTATTAGAAAAACATTGGCCTGATGTTCCAAGATGGAGGGATATACGAAATGTCACGGCAGAAAGCGTCAGAAGCAGAGGAATTGCAGATGTCACTCTTTTATCAGGAGGATTCCCGTGCCAGCCGTTTTCCGTGGCAGGAAACCAGAAAGGTAAAGGGGATGATCGTTACCTCTGGCCTGAAATGTGCCGAGTTATCAGAGAACTTAAGCCGCGTTGGGTTATCGGTGAAAACGTACCTGGGATCCTGTCAATTGCCGCTGACGACGTTTGCACGGACTTGGAGCGCGAAGGTTACGAAGTCGGGATATTTGATTATGAAGCTGCGGCTGTCGGAGCAAAACATAGGAGAGAAAGAATCTTTTTTGTGGGCTACTCCAAACACAATGGATTATTTACCACAAAGATCGAAGGAATCATTGATTCGTCAAGCTACTACAACACGAAAAGGGAGAACGCGACCGGCAAATTTGAGGGAGCAAGTGAATCCAGAAGTTATGAAGATGTTCCCGACACCTACAACGAGAGATTACAAATCACCGGACCTCAATCCACAATCAACGCGATTCCAAAAAGCAACAGAATTGAATTCCGTGATTGGTGGTCAATTGAACCCTCAATGGGTAGAGTGGCTAATGGGATTCCCAATAGGGTGGACAGACTTAAGTGCTTAGGAAATGCAGTAGTCCCCCAGCAAGTTTACCCAATATTACAGGCAATAGCGGATATAGAAAGGGGTTGAGCGTGTGATTAAACGATTAAACTGCCTAATCGATACCATTTGGTATACTCTCGTATCTTTTTTAAAAACCGGCAATACCACTCCTGTTATGGGACACGAATATGATCAACATGAAGTGATTCGGAATTGTACATTAGTTATTTCACGTTGTAGTTACTGTGCTGATAAGACTTTTACTTGGTATCGATCGATATCAGACAAAGAATTAATCGCACGCTACGGAACCCGAGAAGGTTGTTACGATTGTTCGAAAGGAGTATTTCATGAAACCAATCATTGATGTTTGTTGCGGCTCTCGGATGTTTTGGTACAACAAACAAAACCCTAATACAGTTTTTATGGACGTTCGCGAACTTGAAGATACACTTTGCGACGGAAGAAAACTTGTAATTAAACCTGATATTATCGGCGACTTTACTAATATTCCTTTCCCTGATAACACTTTTAAATTGGCGGTATTCGATCCGCCGCATTTAGAGAAGGTTGGTAATAGTTCCTGGATGGCCAAAAAGTACGGGAAGTTAAATCCAGGCTGGAAAGCTGAAATCAAACAGGGCTTTGATGAGTGTATGAGAGTTTTGGAGCCGGGGGGGATTTTAGTTTTCAAGTGGAACGAGCAGCAGATTAAACTAAAATATGAAATAGAAAGGAGTCTGCCGTGAAAAAGAAACTTGAAGAGTTTTTGGAGTTGGAGAAGAAAGCTACGGAAGGACCGTGGGAACGAGGTGATTTTTGGCTTGTATCAAAGAACAGCGAAAGAACATCGGCCAATATATCACAAGTTGGAGAAATGTATGAGTTCGCTACAGTGTATTCAACACAAAATCCAAAATATTCTCAAGAAGGACATGCAAATGCTGAATTTATTGTCCAATCCCGTACAATCGCTCCTCTTGCCGTTAAAAAGTTGATCGAGGCGGTGGAGTTGTTGGAAAAAGTGGCGAATATGGCTATTTTTTCCGGTAAAAACGATTGGGACTTAGCTAAAGAAATAAAGAAATTCACGGAGGACTTTAACAATGAAAATTAAAGGGTACGAAATTAAATATAACGGAACTTGGGGAGTTAAACGAATCTATCAAAAGTCACA
The DNA here is from genome assembly GCA_023415835.1 of Bacillota bacterium. Classification (GTDB taxonomy): domain Bacteria; phylum Bacillota; class UBA4882; order UBA8346; family UBA8346; genus JAAYHS01. The sequence goes on along the minus strand of JAEZJK010000007.1, from coordinate 43,992 downwards.
GTTAAAAGCGGAGGTTAAGAGATGACACATTCAGTGATATATAAACCAAAAAGCATACCGGAATTAATTGAGGAAGCGCATAAAAACGCTGTGGAGCATGGATGGTGGGAAGGTGAAAGAAACATTGGAATGTTAATCGCTTTAATGCACTCGGAGTTGTCGGAGGCGCTGGAGGAGTATCGGAACTCGAATGATAGAATCCGATGTTTGCCTATTTACTATAGCGGTGACGAGTTTATATCCAACGAACCAACAGAATGCTGTAAAAAACCAGAAGGGTTAGCAGTAGAATTAGCCGATGTTTGCATTCGTATTTTTGATTTTTGCGGGGCCTATGAAATCGACTTGGAAAAAGCAATCGAAATCAAAATGGCATATAACAAAACCAGACCATACAGACACGGAGGGAAAAAGGCATGAGAACCACCAAACAAATTCACCCCAGTTCCCGCGAGGAAAAGCGGATCAGAATACACAGGGAAACGGTAGTTGGAAAGGTCATGGTCGAGAAGTATAAGAGGGAGAAGGGGAAAGGATGATAGATGGCGAGACCATTAAAGCCATTCGAGGTTTAATTAAAATGGCTGAAAATGCGGAAAAGAACTATATCAGCGAAATAACATTACCAACTAAAGCGGTTATGGTTTTATGTCAGACGATATTGGAGTTAAACAATGAAAAGAATGAGCGTTGAGAAATACCGGGAGGTCGGTAAACCTAAAAAACCTAGCAAATATCGGAATAAAAAGACTATGGTTGACGGGATTGAGTTTGATTCAAAACGGGAATCGGAGAGATATTCCGAGCTAGTTCTTTTGGAGAAGGCTGGCGAGATTAGAGATTTAACCCTCAAAGAGACTTGGCTGCTTCAACCGTCGTTTGTCAAAGCCGGTAAGAAGTATAAAGCGATATATTACGAAGCTGATTTTAGTTACGAAGATAATAACGGCAAATATATTGTCGAAGATGTAAAAGGCTTTAAAACTGCGGTATTTCAACTTAAACGGAAGATGTTTGAATACAAATACCCAAGTTTAACGCTAAAGATTATTAAATAGTCGGGAGGGCGCAGGAATGAGAACTTATAAGCATAGGGCGAAAGCGTTAGATAACGGATGCTGGGTGTATGGTTATTATTGGTCAAATGATCTAGGCAATCATTTTATTAAGGTTACAAGGGATATAAATGGATTCTGCCTGTATGATGTGGAAGTAGACCCGGAAACGGTTGGGGAATTTACTGAAAACAAAGATAAAAACGAAACCGAAATCTATGAAAATCAATGGATTAAATTTAAACTACCCAAAGAATCGTATTGGGCGGGCGAAGAAAATCAAAATCCAACAGGACAAGTCATTTACGAGCCAGATAAAGGCGGATTTATTGTAAAGTTTAGAGAACACGGACTTAATCAACCCTATGTATTATTTAATTGTGATATTGCTTGCGAATGCGAAGTCGTTGATACAATCCACGATCAGGAGGTAGGGGATGAAAGTGATTTGTCCTGATGCAAGTGCCTGTCCAAGTGCAATCTGTAAACATAAATTTCCCCACGAAAAGGAAAGCAAATGCGAAGAAGTTATCAGTGATAAATTTAAAAGAACAGAAATTATTTGGTGTCCTAGTTGCATATCCACCGATGGTGAAGGAGGGGGAAGATGATGAACGCATATTTAACAGCGGCTTTAAGTAATATTTTTATTTGTTTGGCGGTTGCGGTTGGAGTTTATATTACCAAAAGTGCATGGTGTTTATGGGGGTTAGTTTTTCTTCTTGGAACGTCAAGCAAAAACGAAGATAAGAAAAACAAAGAAGAAAACACGGAAGCGGAGGCGTAAGATGACAATAATAACCGATAGCGAGATTGAGGGCTACTACAAACGATATAAGGCTAACAAAAGAAAACTCGAAATAATCTGTAATCCTAAAATAACAACCAAACTAACCTTTTTGCCAATGTTTCACTCAGGAGAATCCAAAACCGAGACTGTAGCTACCTCTAAGGTTGATTTAGAGAGAGAAATAAACATTGTGGAGATGTGTAACTGCAAAGAGGTTATGAAGCCCATAGAGATGGATTGGATTAGTTGGAGATATTTTGAGGATAAGGACTGGGAAGATATTACCGGAATATTGCATGAATCAATAAGCACTCTAAAGCGGATTCGAAAAGATGTCATAAGGAAAACTAAGGAAATGATTATGCTGAGCAAAGAAAAGGCCTCTCAGGGTTGAGAGGCTCTTTTATAAATTCGTTCGACGGCTTCTTTGGTTATTAACCAATCCCGGCCTAATTTACGGTATTCATCGGGTTCAAACCGTTTCCGGTGAATGTCCCGGCGAATAGTCCCGGTTGGCAAGTTGTATTCGCGTTCGGCTTGGGCGATAGGGAGATCGGGAGTTTTCATAACACATCACCCTCCCATGCCATTGAAAATTCTTTGTCGCTAAACATTTCGGCCAATCCTGTTATTTGCTTAAGTCTTAAAACTTCATCGGCATCCATACCAAGCTCCTTAGCGATCTTTTCGTCGGTCCAATTTCGGCGGGATAATTCAACTACAATATCGCTCATGGCGGTTACAATATGTTTCCCACGCGCGCGATTGTGCCGAATTGTGGCCGCAATACGATCCGATTTATCCTTGCGGTCATCATTGATAATAGTTACTGGCAAGTAGCCTTTTAACCGTTGACGAACATCGGCACATTCTTTGCCAACGCGGTTGCGGTGGAATCCGTCAACTACTTCAAAATGGTCACCTTCCCAGAAACCAACAATAGGCTGAGTGTATCCATCTTCTCGGATTGAATGTTGTAAGAGTTTCATTTCTGGAGGTGCGACTTTGTTTGGGTTGTAATCGTTGGCCTCGACTTCGTCAGCACTGACCCAAAGAACACAGTCAACCGGTTCATTAATAAAAGGGCTTACTTCGTGCAATTTTAGTTTTATCGCATTAAGGGCGGCTATTTTCTTGTCTTCTGGTAATTGTTGTAGTTCATTTATAAGCCCAACGAGCGCATCATTGATTGCCATTTTTGTTTTCTCCTTTTCATGATTTTTTGATATCGTTCATAGGATTCGCTTTTAGTCATTGTAAAAGAAAGGCCTTTACACCAATAATCATTTTTTAGTAATACCTTGCAGATTCGTCGCCATGAAGGAGTTTTTTTATCAGCTTCCGCTTTCAGATCGGCTTCATCTGGTATTCCGTTAGAATAACCGCGATCATACCACCATTTAAGAAAGACGGCGATTTTGTTTTCAAAGTGGTTACGTGATTTTTCTGGCATACTACACAAAAGTAATTTGGCGAACGATTGCCAAGTGTGACCCTCTGGTTTATGGATTTTGATATTTCCGAGAATGTTACCTGATTCCTGAACATAAAGCGCACCGGAGTTAGCGCCGTTGACACGAGCGACTATCTTAGACCATGTTTCCGGTTCGATGATGTGAAATAGCCAAAGCCCTTTTCGCTGATCGTCACCGTATGGCTGGCAAATTCGCATTTGGTGGATAGACAGCCCGGCAAGTTGCATATAGTCATAAAGTTTATTATAAGGCTTGCTAAATTTGCCATTGTAAGTCCATATGTCTTGGGTTTTCCAATCATAAATCGGGTAAATATTATAAACGCCATGACCACACCAAGTAGTATATTGTTTATCCTCATATTTGTTTTTATCTCGAACAATGGTTCGGTAACGGTTTAAAGATTCGTCGGCGCGAATCCCGACAAAGCAAGCGGTTAAACGTCCTTGTCCGTACCATTCGCCGAATTTTGGTACGAATTCTTCGAACTCCATATTGTAGTTGTAAAACGGGAAAAATGACTGATCTGTAATGGCTGTTTCGGGAGGTTGTCTAATCCAATCTTTGCCGGGTTCCCAACAGGTCCATTTGGGTTCGAATTGGGAAACGGCATTTCTTAAAGCGATTGGCAAAGCGACCCAATAAGGTTCTATATGGTCTTTGTATAATTCAAACATTTTTTTGATATGGTCAATCGTGAGCTTATATTGGCCTTCTAAATCTAGGAATAGAACGCCAATTTTTTTATTTCGTTTTATAGCTTCGTCCATAACCAAATGAAGCATAACGGACGAGTCTTTGCCGCCGCTAAAACTAATATAAATTTTGTCAAAGGTATCAAATACCCATGCTATTCGTTGTTTTGCGGCTTCGTAGACGTTGACCATGAGCGTTCGTTTAGGCATAGAATCACTTCCATCTCGTCTATTTCGACAATTTGCCAATCTCGAACAGTGCAAAAATAGCGTTTATCACGTTTCCAAGTAACGGGTTGCTTTACATCGTAGATTTTACCTTCTTCTAGGATATACTCAGCATAAACACCACGTGAGCCTTTGGAGTTAGCGCGGGAATAATCTTTTTTGAATTTTAAAAAGGTTCGGGCGTATTTATATCGGAGGTCGAAACCAGTTATTTCAGCAACCCAACCAACAGGGGGACAAGAACCAAAAGCTACATCCCCGGTCTCGGGGATTAGATTATTGGTTATTTTGTTCAACATTCTTATTTCTTGAACGGCATTGTCGCCAATAAGTTCAATTTCTAAGATGGCTTTCACTTCAATATGGCTCCGATTGATTTACTGGGCCGTGCCAATCGGGATGTTGTTTTTGTTCTTTTTCAGCTATTTTTTGGGTTTCGGCTATTTGCTTTTGCTTGCACTCTTCAGAACAAGGCATATTTTCAAGTGTTTCTAAGGTAAAGAAAGATTCAAAAGAAGATTCTTTTATTGGGCGACCACAAATTTTGCATTTTAGCGAATCCCTTTTTTCTTTTGCTTCTTTCATTGTTTGGATAAATTCTTCATCGGTTAAATTTCCCATTAAATCTCTATATGCTTGAGCTTCTTCATCGGATTTAATGTGGTTAAGGACTTCGCGGACTTCTTTTTTCATTTTAATGGCCTCCTTTGAATATGATACTTTAACGTATCGCTTGATATAAATATATCATAGATATGTTAGCGTGTCAATTAATATTTTAAAATACCTATGGACAGAAAACGGACAGGAAATGGCCCAAAAATGGACAGAAAATGGACTATGCTTTTACACCAGTATAGATTATACTGAAAACGATCGAGAGGTGTCGAAAGGCACTCTCTAGCCGGTGAGCAAGCCTTAAACTCACGTAAAAGCCCTATTAAGTTAGGGCTTTTTAATTTAGTCTAAAAGATCCAGGGTTAGTACTTAGGCCCACGACATTTCACTCACCCTATGTGAATTAGGGTTTAGGCTAAGATGAGATAGACCCGATATTGAAGGTGATTAAATGCCAAGTAGACCAAAGTCGCTCTGCCCAAGATGCAAAAAACTCGTTGATCGTCCTGGGTATTGTGAGGATTGCAAGCCGAAGGAGCAGAGGTTTTGGGATAAGCGGAGAGGGACAGCGCACCAGAGAGGATATGACAGTCGGTGGCAGAAGTACAGTAAAGCCTTTTTAGCAAAGGCAGAGAACCAGTTCTGTGTAATTAAATTACCTGGATGTACAGAGCTTGCCGAATGCGTTGATCATATAAAGCCTTGCACTAAAGACGATCTATTGTTTTGGAATAAAGATAATCATCAACCTGGCTGTATTCATTGCAATAGCGTAAAAGGCCGAAGGGAAATGAGAGGGGAAAGATGATGTTATATAAATATAAACACTTAATATTCTTTAATTTTATTGACTATATTAGATTTTTATTTGGTTTATTAATATATAATCTTAAACATATTAATTTATATATTAAATAAATAAGGAGTTAGAGATGGATAAAAGAACTATGGAATTACAACCAGGATATAACATGGAATATTATTTAGCTGATGAAGTTGATATAAAGATTAAAGAGGTAGAGAAAGAGAATGAGAGGTTGAAAGTATTTATTGCTTTGCATGGGTTAGATAAGATATATAAAGCAATGAATTCTCAAGAGGCTAAAGAACAACGGGAAGAATACTTGAGAATACATGGAGCAAAGAGCAGGTAGGGGAGGGGCTGGTCAAAAGTCTAGGGCGATTTAGCTCCAGACCGAAGCTGCCTGATTCCGTGAACGAGTCTCCTTTTATTTTTAAACTGGTTATTCTAGAAGGTGGTAGTAAATGCCAAGAAAAGCCAAAAACATTGAAAATATTGTTGGGGGTGGCAAAACTCACCTTACCAAAGCCGAAATTGCCCAGCGCCAATCCAATCAATTAGAAATCGGGACCGATAAAATTTTGGTTCCCGATTTTGTTTTAGACGAACCCGAAGCCAAAAACCTTTGGGACTCCTTGCAATCCCAACTAATTGAGAAAAAACTTTTAAACAACTTCACAGCCCCGGCCTTTGCGATCCTATGCGACGCCTGGGCGAAATATTGCGAAGCGTCTCAAGATGTTAGAAGCGAAGGTATTAAAACTGAAATTAAAAAAGAGGACGATAACGGTAATTTATATGTTGCCAGCAGCATTCAAAACCCGTCCCTTTTGGTTATGACCAAGATGGCTGACTTAATTAAAAAATATGCTTGCGAATTCTACTTAACCCCGGCAGCCATAGCAAGTTATGCGAGAAATAACCGCCAACCGGAAAAGGTAGATGAATTTGGGAATGAATTTGACTAGATAATGTGTGGTGGTGGTTATGCCTACCAAGGTTTCCAAACTAAAAAAGCCAAATAAAAAGAAATTTGTTTTACCGGACGATCCGGTTACGAAATACGCCGAAAAGGTTATTTCCGGTAAAATTATAGCTTGTGAAGCCGTAAAACTAGCTTGCAAGCGTCATATAAAAGATTTAAAGCGGCAAGGAACCAAGAATTTTCCCTATGTTTTTAAGCGAGAAAGGGCGGAAAGATTATTCCGCTTTTTTTCATACCTCAAACACGTTGAGGGCGAAGTCGCCGGAGAACCCATTATTCTAGTTGACTTCCAAGAGTTTATAGTTGGTTCAATCTTCGGATGGGTCCATAAAGACACCGGTTTCCGCCGATTTAAAAAAGCATATATCCAAGTAGCCCGTAAAAATACTAAATCCGAGTTATCCGGCGGAATCAGTAATTACATGGCTGGTTTCGATGATGAAATCGGGGCGCAGGTTTACACCACAGCAACCAAAAAAGATCAGGCTAAAATAGTTTGGAACTTTGCTAAGAAGACGATCAAGGCAAGCCCGGATCTTAAAAAGCGGTTTAGGATCCGAGAATCAACTTTAGAGATATTCCACGACAAAACGGATTCCATTATCCGGCCCCTTGGTAAAGATACAGATACAATCGACGGTTTTAATCCTCACCTCGGGAACATCGACGAGTATCACGCCCACAAAACGACTGAGATGTTAGATGTCCTTGTTTCCGGTATGGGCTTGCAACGCCAAGGGTTAATCTTGATCATTACAACCGCCGGATTCCTTCTTAATGGCCCTTGCCACAAGGAATATGAATACTGCAAAAAGATTCTGGCCGGGACTTCCGAAAACGAGGAAGTATTTGTTTATATCGCCGAACTTGACAAAAACGACGATATAAAAAACCCAAAAAACTGGTACAAAGCAAATCCCTTAATGTATCACGTTCCGCGTATGATGACGTATTTAAAGGGTCAGCTTAAAGAAGCCCTAGAAGATCCGGATAAAATGCGGAACTTTATGACCAAAAACATGAATCTTTGGGTAGAGTTTAACGCGTCGGGATACATGGAGTTGTCCAAGTGGAAAAAGTGTCAGGTTGATATATTGCCGGATATTAAAGGGATGACGGTCTTTACCGGGATTGATCTTTCTTCCCGGTTAGATTTAACCAGCGTTACTTTTGAAATACCTTATGAGGATAAATTTATAATATTATCTCATTCCTTTATGCCCCAAGAAATGCTTGATTACAAACGAAAACACGACAAAGAGCCTTATGATTTTTGGGTTAAGGAAGGGTATATAACCGCAACGCCGGGAGCAGAAGTCGATTATCATTTCGTTTTAGAATACATCGTCGGCATGTATGAAAAATACAACTGGCCTAAAGAACAGCTTGGATTTGATGAAGCGATGGCGACCTGGTTGGAACACGAATTAACCGAATTAGGATTTACGCCGGTAGCGATCCGGCAATCGTATTCAAACCTAAGCGAAGCGACTAAGGACTTTCGGGGCAAAGTTTACAATCGAAAAGTAATTTATCTAAAAAATCCGGTCTTAGATATGGCGGTCGGAAACGCCGTTACCCGGATGGGGCCGAGCGGAAACATTATGCTGGACAAAGGCAAGGACCGGACGAAGAGGATTGACCCGTTGGCCGCCGGGATTAATGCCCATGTTTTGGCGATGGTGAATGAACCAGATATAAACCCATACCAAGAGCGCGGCATTTTAGGACTCTAGAAGGAGGAAATGGCATGATAAAACATCTTAAAAACGCTTTATTTTGGCTGAAAAATCATATAAAAATGCCAAAAATCAAGATAAAACCGCCTAAAATCAAGATAACCGACGAACAAATTAGATTAACCGGTATTATAACCGGTTTTTTTATGGTTTTCCACGGTTTGTGGCTAATTTATGAGCCGTTAGCTTGGTTAATATGCGGAATCTTTTTAATGTGGGTATTTTGGCCGGGAAGGAGATGATTTAATTGGGGCTTTACGATATTTTAGAAAAACGCGCAACCATTTTTGAGGGAACCCCAATTTCAAACCCTTCCCAGTGGCTGATCAATCTAATGGGTGGCGGGGTATCAAAAACCGGAATAGCGATAAACGAAGAAACGGCGATCAAGGTAGCCGCCGTCTTTGCTTGTGTCAATACAATTTCATCGGATTTATCGGCGCTTCCGCTTCATCTTAAAAAAACGGTCGAGCGCGGCAGTGAAAATGATATAAACCATCCGGTTTACCCGTTAATTCATCACCTGCCGAACCCGGAAACAACCGCCTTTGAGTTTTGGCAAATGATCTGGGTTAACTACCTTTTAACCGGCTATGGATATGGTTATAAAAAGCGAAACAAGGCCGGGGATGTAGTCGAACTTTGGAATATTCCGACTAATGCGGTTCAGCCTTTCCGAAACACTCAGACTGGCCAGAAATTTTATGTTGTAACCGATGAAAACGGCAATAAGGCTAAGTATTACCCGGAAGATATATACTGCCTGCGCGGTTTGCGTTTCAATCAGACCGAAAACGTTGTTAAATTTATTGAAGTAGCGCGGGAAGCCTTGGGCCTTTCGATTGCGGCAGAAGAATTTGGGGCGCGATATTTTTCTAATGGTGCTCATATGGGCGGGATAGTTGAATATCCCGGGAATTTAAAAGATGATGCTTTCAAGAGGTTTAAAGATAGTTTTTATGAAAAATATTCTGGCGTCATTAACTCCAACAAAGTTTTATTTTTAGAAGGCGGCTCTAAATATCAAAATATAAGTAATAATCCCGAAGAATCTCAGATGATTGAAACTAGGAAATTCCAAATTCAAGAGGTGGCGCGGTTTTTTAATCTCCCACTTTACAAGGTTTTGGATTACGAAAAAAGCACTTTTAACAACAACGAGCAACAAAGAATTGATTATTTAACATCTTGCTTAAATGCTCATATAGTCCATAACGAACAAACGATAATTCGGGATCTGCTTTTACCCAACGAAAGAAAGCGCAGATTTGCCAAATACAACGTTAAGGGATTCTTACGAGGAGACACCCAAGCCCAAAAAGATTTTTATAACACAATGGTTCAGATTGGCGCATTTTCACCTAATAATGTCTTGGAATTGGAGGACATGAACGGTTATGAGGGCGGCGATATTCATGTAATGAATGGCACCATGATGCCGGTCGATAAGATTTATGAAATTTGGAAAGCAAAAATTGAGAAAGGAGGTAATGACAATGCCGGACAAATTAACCCAGGACAAGGAACAACGCAGTAATAAAATAAAAGTTGAAGTCCGGGCCGTCGGAGAAGGTGAAGGGCAAAAAAGAAAAATAGTAGGTTACGCCGTTAAATGGGATCAATTATCGGATCCTATTTGGGGATATTTTCAGGAACGTTTTAGGAAAGGGGCCTTTGCCAATTATTTAAGTCGCTCCGATGCTGATGTGGTTGCCTCTTGGCAGCACAATTTGGCCGAAATATTAGGTAGAATTCCCGGAACATTAACAGTCGGAGAGGATGATATTGGACTTCGTTATGAGATTGATCCGCCTTCGTGGGCTGATAAGCATATTGAAACAATCGAGCGCGGAGACGTAACAGGATCATCTTTTATCTTCAGGGCGTTAAAATCTGAATGGGACGAAACAAACCCCGAAATGGAGATTAGGACAGTTATTGAAGCCGAATTAATAGAGGTTTCGCCCGTAACGTTTCCGGCGTACCCACAAAGCGAAGCCGGGGTTAGATCCGCTAAAGATGTTTATCAAGACTATAAAAAACTTAAAGAACAAGACCACAAGAGAGAATGGCAAACAGATATTTCTCTTGAAAATGCCAACTTTCTTAAATGGAAAAATCAACTCAGCAATTAGGGCCGAAAGGCTCTTTTTTAATGCAATTTTAATTTAAAGGAGGAACCTAAAATGACCGCAGAGCAAATTTTAGAAAAACGCCAAGAACTCAATAAACTCGTTACCGATATTCGCGCGACAATCGACACCGCCGAAACCGAGAAACGAGCTTTAAGCCAAGAGGAAAAAAACTCCATTACCGAAATGGAGAAAAGAGCCGATGAGCTTGATAAATCTATCGAGCTAGAACAAAGGCAATTAGACCGCGAACGCAAGATGGGAGAAATCGACGCCAAACCAATCGGCGAACAACGCGGCGAGGAACAAGAGGACAAATCCAAAGAGTACCGGTCCGCATTCGGCAAATACTTAAAAGACGGAGAGCGCGCCCGCTATTCTGATGCCGAACTTCGCGCCATCCAAGCCGACAACGAGGCAACCGGCGGAATGTTCATGGCTCCGAACGTATTTGTAAACGAGGTTATCAAAGCGGCTGATGATAATTTAGTCATTGCCGACTTAGCCCGCGTGTTTAACATCGGGACCGCCTCCGGTTTGGGCGCTCCTGCGCTTGATTCCGATGTTGACGATGCCGATTGGACTCCGGAGATTAAGACCGTTACCGAAACCGGCGATCCTAAATTCGGAAAACGAGAGTTAACCGCTCACCAATTAACCAAGCTGGTTAAAATCTCTAACAAACTTTTGAGTGGGTCCGGATTTAACATTGAAGGATTTATCCAGGAAAGACTCGGTTATAAATTTGGAATCACCCAAGAAAAGGTATTCATGACCGGACATGGAGCGCAGCAACCTTTAGGGTTGTTCACCGCGTCAAACGATGGTATTTCAACCGCCTATGATGTTTCAACCGGCAATACCGATACTGCCGTTACTTTTGACGGTCTAATGGAAGCCCTTTACGATCTCAAAGAAGGTTATCAAAAGAATTCAACTTGGTTATTCCATCGGAGCGCGATCAAAAATATCCGCAAGATCAAAAACGGCGAAGGTAATTATATTTGGCAATCGGCGGTTACCGGCGGTAATCCTGCCATGATTCTTGATCGCCCGTATCGAACCTCCGAATATTGTCCGAATACTTTTACAACTGGAAAATATGTCGGTATCATCGGAGATTTTAAATATTACTGGATTATCCGGCGCGGTGTAATGGCTATCCAAGTTTTAAAAGAGCTTTACGCACTCACCAATCAAACTGGTTATATCGGACGGCTTGAAGTCGACGCTATGCCGGTTCTTGGCGAAGCGTTCCGGCGCGTGAAACTAGGTTAAAAGCGGAGCCGATCCGCTTAATTTAATTTAAGGAGGACAAAACAATGTCTGAACAATTAATGAACAACGTTAAAATAACCCTTGTGAAAGCGGCTCAGACCGCGGCTACAACCGACTTCCAAACCGATATTATTGATATGGCCGGTTTCGAGGGTGTTGTGTTTTTCGGGACCATCGCCACCGACAATGCTGCTAATTACATATATGCGCAGCAGGATACTGACTCCGCCGGAGGAACTATGGCGGCTCTAGAAGGGACTAAAGTAGTGGCGGCGGCTGATGGTCAGGTGGTCTGGTTGGATATTTACAAACCCGAAAAAAGGTATGTCCGCGTATTTGTCGAACGCGGCGGGGCTAGCACCGCAACCGGCGACTTTTACGCCATTCAATACCAAGGGCGCAAAGGGCTTATTTCCAATCTAGTTGCCGACGAACTGATCGGCGAAATCCACATTTCCCCGGCAGAAGGGACCGCATAACAAACCAATAGCCCGGTTGAAATATACCGGGCTTACTTTGCAAATAAGGAGGGTTAACCTATGTCATATAATGTTAAAAATTACATCGAACAAGGCGCGGAGCGAACTGTTATAGGCGGTGAAATTGACATAACCGGCGCTTTAAAGATTGACGGGGTCGAGGTTATCGCAACCGCCGCCCAATTAAACAAATTGGCCGCAGCCTTTACTGTTACTGTTCTGGACGGTAGCACGGGCAAAAAGGCTTGCGTCACTAACGGAGTAAGTGCGATTACCGGGGGAGCAGGGATTGCTGATATGTCTTTAGCAGCTCCATCTCCTGGAGATTTGGCGATAATTCGGATTGATTCGCTAACTCCCGGTAGTGTTGTTGTAACTACCGCCGCAGGAGTAACCTTTGACGGTACTAATAATACCGCAACTTTTGACGCGGCAAATGAATCTTTAGTTTTAGCTTATAAAAGCGCCACTCAATGGCAAATTGTTTTAAATATTGGCGGTGTAGCCCTTAGCGCCGTTGGTGGTGGTTAATTATGGCAGTCCAAGAGATACCGTTAACCAGCATTAACCCGCCTAAAAAATATTTATGTACATCTGGCGACACGAAGCCGACGACCGGCGTCCCGGTTGGATCTCGTGCGTTGGAAACAAATACCGCAGATATTTATATTTTTGACGGGACTACGTGGGTGACGTCGGCGGGACTAACCTTTTAGGAGGCAGCTATGGAACTTTGGAAAATTAAAATGAAAACCACTTCGGCAGGACCGGAAAGGTCTATGCTTGCCGGGAAAGAGTACGATGTTTTGCAAGAAGAAGCCAAACAATTGATTCCGGTTTATGCGGATCTGGTTTGGAAGCCGGAAAGCAGTCATAAAGATTTGCCGGAAACGGGCGCTAATGTCCCAATGCCGGAGATTGAGCCATCTAAACCCGATGATAAACCCGACTTCCCCAAATCTTTAAGCCCTGGCCGTTGGGAACTCTCTAACGGCGAAGTATTTCAAGGCAAAAAGGTCGCCGCAATTGAAGCAGAAAACGCCCTGAAGGGGTGATACCATGTACAAGCTCATTACCCCTCCGACGAGTGAACCAGTTTCACTCACGGAGATTAAAAGTCATATCCGTCTCATTTCCTCTCCCTCCCAGGATAGAACCCCGGTTCCCTGTGTGGTTCCGGGGAGCTATTCTGTTGGGGAAGTTACCGGACAATGGATTGACGTTTCTGGTTTTAATAGTTATATCGAGGTTCAATCCATCAAAAACGAGGCCGAGGCAACCCTGGACTTAATCATCCAAGAATCAAACAACCCAAGCGATGTAACCGAAATCAACGACTATTATTCCTTCGCCCAAATTACAACCGAGAACGACGGTAAATTTTACAGCAAGGATTACGACGGCGGGAAAGGTTATATCCGGGTTGTTGGGACGGTAGACAAGGCCGCGGTTAGTTTCGGGGTCAATGTTATCAAGGATTCCCCGGTTTGCTCCGAGGATGCCTGGTTAACCGAAACCCGCGAAATGGTACGGGAGGAAGCGGAAACCTATCAGGGACGCGCCTTTTTAACTCAAACTTGGCAGCTTATTTTTGACGGCTGGCCAATGGACAAAAACGGCTGTTACAAAAACTTTATCGAACTCGAAAAAGCGCCGGTTCAATCGGTGACATCAGTTAAATATTACGACACCGCCGGGGTTGAGTACACCTTAGATAATACAAAATATTATCTCGACCTTGACCGTTTTTATCCGCGAATCGTTTTAAATTACGGCGAATCCTGGCCTAATGAAACCCTTCGCGAATCAGGCGGAATTGTAATTGAGTTTGTCGCGGGTTACGAAACGGTAGACGCCTTTAAAGCCGAAAACAAATCCACTCATCGGTGGATGTTGACGGTCATTAAAAAATTATATGATGACCGCAGCTTGACAATGGATGATATTAGTTACAGGGCTTTAGATTGGGGACGGCGAAGGGGGTATTTTTGATGCCCAACAAACAACCTCAAAACCCCATCGAACTAATCACAATCGAGCAGAATTTTCCTTATTCTGACCCCGAAACCGCAGGAACGAAGGATAATTGGAAAGCTTTATCCGTCAAACCTTATGCCGAACTCGAAATAGGTCAAGGCCGCCATTTTTACGCAGCTAAACAGCATAATGTTGAACTGCAAGGGATTGTCTTTACTAATCAATACCTGCAAGGCTTAACCAATGATAAGCAATTCCGGGTAATTTGCTCAAGAGGAACCTTTGATGTAATGTGGATTATTGATTTAAGGGAACAGAATAAGAACGAAATCCATCTAAAACAGATTAGTTAGGGCGTGATCCTAATGGCTGATTTTGGCTTGAAAATCGATGGCGTTGACGCGCTTCTAAAAGTCATGGATGGGATTGAAAGTGATATGACATCGGCCAACGTTCAAGCAACCAGGGCGGGGGCGAGACAATTTATCAAAGGAGCAAAGGAACGTTGCCCAGTTGGAACCCAAGCGCGAGAGGGCGGGCTATATCCTCACCAACCCGGAAACCTTAAAAAATCAATTAAAGGTAAAATGTTAAAACAGAAATATCCCGGTCAAGCGGTGGCGATTGTAGGACCCGAAACCGGGAAAAGAGCCAAACACGATGGATATTATGGTATTTGGGTAGAAAAGGGAACTAGTAAAACAAGCCCAAATCCGTTTATGAGGGAAACCGAGGACGAGGACGGATCGAAGATTAATAATGCAATGGCTGAAGAATATAAAAAAGCCATTGAAGGTAAATTTGAAAAAGGGAAAGCCCTTGACGCATTAGGCGATATTATAGAAGGTGATTAGATGGAAATTGAAGCCGCATTAAAAAACCATCTTAAAAATTATGCAGCTTTAAAGAAGATACACAAAGGGAATGTTTGTGGGGGGATAGCGTCAAAAGATTGGGAAGCCCCTTATCAAACATTCTTTTTTATTTCAGATCCGCCGGAAAACAGGAGATTAGGAACCCCAGTTCCGCGAGTGCAGATTAATAACTTTGCTCCTACTTATGACCAAGCCCGCCTCATGGCAAGGCTAACCCGTGAAGCGATAGATGGCTTTTTCGGCACGATGGGAGGAACCGGAGGGGTTAAGGTAGTTAACGGATTATATCAGGATGTTACGGACTTATACGAATCCGATACGGGGCTTTATAATTGCCCGGTAGATGTCAAAATTCAGTATCGAAATTAAACCGCTTAACGGCGGTTTTTTAATTTATAAAAACTAAAAGGAGTTGATCATAATGCCTTATCAAACTACAGTACAAAGGCCGGACGCGGTACGGTTCGGAAGTATGAAAATTGAACTCGGAGACACCGAAGCGGCATTAATTGATGTTGGAGCATTAAAAGATGTTGTGATCCAGGAACAATGGGAACTCGTAAAAATTATTGGTGGTAACGTTGGAGAAATTAAAACGAAGATTAAAAACCACAAAGCCAATGTTAGCTTTAACTGGCAAGAGTATGATTTGGAAGCTGCCAATGCAATTAGAGGCGGAATTGATACTTACGCGCCGGTTGCCGCTGCTCCTGTTGCGGTTACCGATGAAGCACATGGAACTGGATGGACGGTAGGGATCCCAATCAAATTAACTCATAAAAACGGGGCTAATACGGTAGTCGCAAGTATTACCGTAAAAGGTGGCGGAAGCTCCTTAACCCTACATGATGATTACGAAATATATGTTGGTGACGGAACAAACGGATCTCTCGGATATACCTACATTGTCCCTGTCTCTGCCCAGGCCGGAGCGATCACCGTTGATTATACCTACACCCCGAACGCTTCCAAAACTTTATCTACTGGCGGAAAGGTTGAAATTGGCTACAAGGTTATGCGGTTAACCAATATCAACGAGGACGGTAAAAAATACGAAGTTACCATTTACAAAGCCTCTAACGCCAATGGAATCAACCTCAATCTGCCGAACGATGACGACGACGGAGCATGGGAAACCCCTGTTAGTATCGAGGGTGTTTGCGACGCAACCCGGACTGTTGGCGATCAATTGCTCCGTATCGTGGACGAGCAAAGCGTTGCATAAGGAGGGCTTTAAATCATGTCTGATGCTCAAATTCTCAACCTGGACGAATTAATCCAGACACCGAGAATAATCCAATTAACCGAAAAGGCAACCGGTTTAAAACGGGAAATCAATGTGACCGATGTTCCATCCGGCGTAGTTCTAGAGTTAATCAAACGCGAGAGCGATTTGAAAGCCAAGGCCAAAGCCCAGGACGAAAGCCTTTTTGATTGGATGATAGACATTTCAATTAAGATTTGTAAACCATCCTTTCCAGAAATTTCGGTCGAGTGGATTACGGATAATATGAACTTTAACCAGCTTCAACAGTTTTTAAGTTTCGTTTTACAACCCCTTAACCAATACATTCAAGGGGCGGTGGACGAGGCAAAAAAAACGATGGCGGTCAAAGCGAAAACCCAAACATCATCAAAGCCCCGGAGAAAAAGAAAGAGTTAGACTTTGGCCGCATTTTCCATTTTGTTTCAATTTGGTACAACAAAGATATTGATTATTTATTAAAGTATAAGAGTTTGTTTCAAGTTTTGGCAATGTATAAGCACGGCGCGGAGCTAGAGAAGTTTCGCGCCTTTAAAATTGCCGAAATTTTGTTTGGAAGCGGAAAGGACGGTAATCAAAAATGAGTACAACCATTGGACGTTTGGCGGTTGCCGTCCTTGGCAACATTGACGATTTTAAAAAGAATTTTGGAGAAGCCAAAAAAGGTGTAGTTGGTTTCCAACAAACCGTACAAAAGACCGATGTCGATCTAAAAAAAGTCGGGCGAAATCTAACCTTAGTTGGTACGGCTATGGTTGGCAGTTTAACTGCCGTTACTCTGGCAACCGCTAAAAGTGCAGAGGAAATAGATATGTTAGCAAAAAAGACCGGAGTTGGTCGGGAAGAATTGCAGGAATTGGCTTATGTCGCAAATCAAGAAGGGGCCAGCCTGGAAATGTTAGGCACTAACTTGGCGCGGCTGTCTCGGAACATGTATGATGCCGCCAATGGAACCGGAGAGGCGAAAGATGCTTTTAAGGCTTTGGGTATCAATGTCAAAGATTCGACCGGCAATCTTAAAAACTCTGACGCTATTTTGGTTGACATAGCCAATAAATTTAAGGCTATGCCAAACGATACCGAGAGATCGGCTTTGGCAATGAAACTTTTTGGACGTTCCGGAGCCGACATGATCCCCTTCCTTCGTCAAGGCGGGGATGAAATTGAACGATTGAGAAAAGAAGCGCGGGATCTAGGATACGTCCTGGATGACGAAACCATAAGACAAATGGAGGAATTAGGAGATACCCTGGAAGCTGCCAAAACCGGATTCACTTCAATTGGTCGGCAAATTGCAGCCGATACCGCCCCGGCGCTGTTAAGCGTTGCAACCGGAGCAAAGGAATTATTTACATGGATTCATTTAATCCCCGACGATGTCCGGCAGTTTGTTACCCAAGGAGCTTTAATGGTCGGAACGGCCGCATTATTAGCTGGCGGGGTTGCAACTTTAGCCGCTAGAATTGGCGCATTAAGAATTGCACTTGTCGCCCTTGGAACTTCGTTTGCTCCATTCCTGATCGGTTCTGCAATTGTGGTAGGTTTAACCGCTATTGTCGGCGTATTCTCAAAATTAAAAGAAGAGGCCCGACTTGCTAAACTCGAAATTAATGAAATCAAAAACGCCTCCGATGCTAATGCAGCAGTTAGATTTTGGGAAAACCGGGTTAAGGATTTACAGCGGCAAAAAGAAGCCATTATGCAGGATATGGCCGGGATCGAATTGGGGCGACAACGGGCGGCTAAAAACGGAATTGTTTTACCATCGGCTTATAATGATCAGAAAATGGCAAGCGATCGAGCCTTACTTGATTTAATTACAAAACAGCTAACTGATTCACAAAACAATTTAAATGCAGCGATTGAAAAAGAAAAAAAATTATCAAAAACACCAGAGCAGATACAGGCCGAAAGGCAAGCTAAGAGCGATTATGAAACTCAATGGACTAAAAAATATTTAGAAGCCACAGACCAGCGCCTTGAGGCTCTTAGATTAGAACGCGACGAAGAACTCAAAAAGGCGAAGGAAGTTGGCGCGAACCTCCAAACTCTACAAAAAATCAGAGATGTTTATGCAATCCGAGAAAAAGAGATCGCAGACGGGATGATCGACCAATCGGTATTTCAGGCGGAAGCCGAAGCGGTTAACATGTTATCCGATGCCCAACAGCGATTAAATGAGATGTTGGGTGCTTCTGGTTCGGAGTGGGAAGAATACGCCCGGACCCTGGAAGAAATGGCGGCGAAAGATGGCGTATTGGATGCCACGGCAGAGCAGCTTTTGAGATTGGCGGGGGCTATTCGCGAAGCCGGGGAAGGTGCGGAAGCTACGGCGTTAAAAACAGATATTCAAAACAATGTAGCCTCGGCGATTCAAGCCGGATTCGAGGAAGGCAGCGTAAGTTCGGCGGTTGATAGTTTCGCGGATTATATCAAAAACAAATTTTATACCAGCATTGCCAAAGCATTAGCGGAAGCATTTATGAACACCCAGATCGGGCAATGGGTAACTAATACCATTGGCGGTATGACTGGGGTTAATACCGGAAGTGCGGGAGCCGCTGTGCCCGCTGGAAGGTCAGGAACTTCGGTGACCGCCGGAGTTGTTTACCAAGTTAACGAAAATCCATATGCAAAAGAGTTTTTTCAATCCAATGAAGACGGGAGAATAATCCCGCTTTCGCAAATGGGCAACCAAGGAACTAACGTTAAAATCGAGATAGTTAACCCGCCTGGAATGCCCTTAAACGCCAAACAAGGACAGGCGAAGGTAACACCTGAAGGAATTATAATCCCGGTTATTTTAAATGCAATAAACAACAATACCGGCGGCCTTAGAGATGCGCTGACGGCTGCGAGGTGATTTAAATGTCAAGACCTGTATGGCCTTCCGAATTACCATTCCCGGATTTAGGCTTTAGTGAAAAGCCAGATGATCCTGGAATTTTATTTGAAACCGAGGACGGCCCGCCCATAGCGAGGTTACGAAAAACCAGAATATATGAAACCTTTAATCTGGAATGGAATAATATTGGTTTAACATCGGCTGAATATGCAATTTATAAGGCATTTATAAACGATACCGTAAAAGGTTGTTCTATTGAATTTGATTGGAGTCACCCGATCACCCATGATTCCTATGTAGTTCGCTGCATTGCCCAAACAGAATGGAAATGGGCGGCAGACGGGGAACCGCATTGGAAAGGCGGAGCAACATTCAGGGGGTACAAGCTATGAGTAATCTATCCCTTGCTTCCATTATAGAAAAAAATCGGCTCTCACCAACGGGGGCCGACTTTATCTTATTAGATATCCTTTTATCAACTCCTATTTACATCGTCAATAACAACGCTAATATCGCCTGGAACGATCAGGAGTATCTAG
Source organism: Bacillota bacterium (assembly GCA_023415835.1). GTDB lineage: Bacteria > Bacillota > UBA4882 > UBA8346 > UBA8346 > JAAYHS01. Next base: position 24,216 of record JAEZJK010000007.1, on the reverse strand, counting down.
CCTTTCCATTTAAACTGGGCAGTATCAATTATGACGGTAAAGAAACCCCTAACATTACCTTAAGCGTCTCAAATATAACGCGGTCGGTCGGGGCGGCCCTAGCCCAAGTTAAAGGTGGCGGCGGGACTGAAGTTATTTTAAGGGTAGTCAATTCCAAGTTACTTAACGAACCCGCAATGTTAGAAGAATATTTTATCGTTAAAGATTCGGGCCGGGATGGTACTTGGTGCAGTATTACGCTGGGAGTTCAAGACGAGGGGCAGAAAAGGTTTCCCGAAGAACGAGTAATGAGAAATTTTTGTAGTTATATATCGTCGACCGGTTTCAAAGGGATCAAATGCGCTTATGCCGGAACAGAAACGGCTTGCGATGGAACCTTAATTCGATGCAGGGCGCTTGGTAATTCCGCGAGATATGGAGGAGCGCCGGGAGTATGAATATAGTTATTTCGGATTTATTCGACAGGCCATTTGATGAAAATAATTTTAACTGTTGGCATTTGGCAAAAGAAGTCTTTCGTCGTTTTGGAATCGAGGTTAAAGACTACCATATTTGGGCATTTGACTACGACACTATAAAAAATACTCACGAACGAGATATAAAGGATTGGATTAAGGTAGAAAGCCCGCCGACTCCCGCACTAATTACAATGCGTTTTAACCAGCCTCATGTCAACCATGTGGCTGTTTATCTTGGCGGGGGCAATTTCATTCACGCCTATCAATCGGCGGGCGTTTGTTATGACTCCTTTAACGGTTTACACGGTCAAACTTGGAAGCGGATGGTCGATGGATTCTATGTGCCGGGGTGGTAAAATTGATTAATTTATTGATAGTTAAAAACCCCATAACGAGAGAAACAGAAAAGAAGCAAGCGCCCTATATTCCGGGGCATACTGCTTTTGATTATATCTACCCCCACTTAATGACTCCCGAAAATGAACTAGAGATTTTTTACGGTGGTAAAGCGCTAACAAACCAAGAAAAACGGTCTTTGATCGTCCGGCCTGATGATTATATTATTGCCATGCCCAAAGTCGCTGGCGGTGGGGATGATGGTAAATCCATATTATTAACCGTTGCGTCTATCGGCCTGATGATGGTGTCTGGGTTTGCCGGAAACTTGGCTACTGGGCTATCAACAGGGCAAACCGCAGCAGCAGTAGCTAAAGTCGGGGGAATGGCAGCCTGGAATTTTTGGGGATACGCTGCTGCCCTTGGTGTGCAAGCTGCTGGAGGGTATGTATTAAATTATTACGCCAAAAAGAACCTACCAGAAACCGAACAAGGGTCGCCAACCTACGGCTGGGATTCGGTCAGGCCTTTAACCGGCCAAGGCCAACCCATCCCGGTGGTGTTTGGAACAGTCCAGGCCGCCGGTCAAGTTATTGCACAGCATGTCATTAGCGATGGAACAAAGCAATATTTAAACTTGCTTATTCAATGCGCCGAGGGGCCTTGTGATTATATTGGTAATGGCGAGGATGCTAATTGTATCGGAATTGACAATATCAAAATTAACGATAATCCACTTGAAAATTACACCGGGATTACTGTTTACAAGAGGGCTGGACTAAACGATCAATCGGTAATCCCCAATTTTGAGGATACGCGAGTTGAACAGGCTATTAACATCGAGCTTGAAAATGACTCGGAATGGCATACGTTTACTACAACTAACGACACCGGATCGGGGCTGGAAGTTACGTTTATGATGCCCGGTCTTTACTATGTGAACAGCAAAGGGAACAGATACGCCAATACAATCCGAATCCAGATGGAATATAAATTAAGCGCCGAAACCCAATGGAACAAATATCAAGGGCGAGAAAGAATTTGGGCGCGCAGGGTAAATGATAGTGAATATGGTTACGCTGCTTATGTAAATGGGGACTACAGGGATCTATTTTATGTCGGCCGCCAAGTTTGGTTAGTGCAAAATGGGCAATTATATTCTGCGACCGTGCAAGATCACAAATTAGTTTATACATCAGTCAGCGCAAACGAAGAACAAGCAGAAACGCGAATTAAGTTTAACACATCATCTTTAAGCAATTTGTCGGAAATCGAATATATTGTCGATTACGCTGATATCGAAGGTAAATATCTGTCTCAATTTAGCCAGTCATACAGGATCAATGCCGGGTCTATCGGGCAATACGACGTTAGATGTAGGTGCATTTATAAGTATCAAAGTTCGGATGCGGATGCGCACCGGATTTATTGGTCAAAACTCAGTCATATTATTTGGGACGATTTTATTCATCCCAATAAAACCTTGCTCTCGATTCAAGCTCTAGCAAATGACCAAATAAGCGGGTCTGCCAACGTGACCTTTGAGCTAACCCGGTCTAAAGTTTGGGTATGGATCCCGAACGATCCGGACCTCCAACCGTTGGGCGCTGGCTCTTACCAGGAGTTACCGGCAAACAATCCGGCGTGGGCTTGTTATTGGTTATACCATCGGGTTTATCGGTTTTGGAATATTAATACCAACTCCTGGGAATATATCGTCCGGGGCGCTCCTGCTAATCGCATGAAATACACTGATTTTAAGGCGTGGGCTGACTTCTGCACAGAGCGTGGTATTGAGGTAAATGTTTACTTCGACACCATCCAAAGGATTCGCGAAGCAGTACAGATTTTTGAGGATTTAGGCCGGGGTCGAGTTATTCCTGAAGGAACCAGGATCGGGTGTATGTTTGATGGGCCAGCCGAAAAGGATTTGAATGGCGACTATGTTTATTCACAAGTTTTTAATGTCGCCAATATCGGACTGGATTCCTTCTCGGAACAATGGGTGGACGTTACCGAACGGGCAACCGCAATAGAATGTACATTTTGGAATAAGGACAACGATCACAAAAAGGAACCGATGTTAGTCCCTGCCGATGGGTTGACCGAGGGAACCGCAACCGGGAATGTCACCCAGTTAACCATTCAGGCGAGCGTCCCGCGCGAAGTAGCTTGGAAGTATTGCAAATATCGCTTACGGCTGAATAATTACATTAACAACACCGTCAACATTACAACCTCAGTCAATGCGATTGTTTCCAAACTTGGCCAAGTTATCGGTGTTCAGCATGACGTACCCCAATGGGGTTATGGTGGTCGGATTAAATCGGCAACGGTTAATCAGATTACCCTGGATAAGCCGGTGGTGATGGAGGCCGGGAAAACGTACTCGGTGCTATTTTGGTTAAACAACGATGAAAAAATCGAAAAGCTAGTAGTTGCAGAACCGGGGGAAACCTCGGTTTTGACTATTGTAGAACCATTCGAGAATGATACTCTAGCCGCCGAATATGTCGATTTAACTCATTTTTGGGTAAATGGCAATCAAACATTATTGTTTATTATCAACAACTTAGTCCAATTGTTTTATGAGTTTGGAGACTGGACAGATTATATTAAAGGCGTGATATACAATGAAACACTAGACAAAACAATAATCGAGGTTAACGAATGCCCAGAAACCTTACAACAGGTAAGATTCGCCTGGACTATGCCCCATGCAGACGATCAATGGCTATTCGGGCCAGTCGAGGACGGGGTCAAAAAACATTCTCGACCGTTTAAAATCATGGGCTTTACCCGAGAGAATGATTTAACCTACCGGATAACGGCGGTTAATTACGAGGATGCAGTTTATACCGAATCCGAGACTGTGCCGGACATTGATTACAGCAGTTTAACCCCGATTTTTGAGGTTGAAAACTTAACATTGAAGGAGGAAACCTACCGGCAGAAAGATGGAACGTTAATAAGTACAATCGTTTGCTCTTGGACTTATCCGCTTGGCAGACAACCAGATCAATGCCGAGTATATTACAGCGAAGATAGCGGATTAACCTGGATTTACGGCGGGTCAACCATTGATAATAAGTATATTGTTGAGAGCGTCAAAACAGGCATTAAATACTTGGTTAAGGTTATCGCCGTTAAAACTCCGATTACCTCTCAAGGCGTTATATCGTTGCCGTTGACCATCATCGGTAAGGACACGCCGCCGGGGGATGTGCCGGAATTTAATCTAACCCAAGTTGACGATGTAATCTATGTCAATATTACCGAACCACCAGATCCTGATATTAAATATTACCTTATTCGATTCGGGCCAAGCTGGGATAATTCGGCGGAAATCAAGACGTTTACCGGAAATGAAACCAGCTTTAGCGTTTCGCAAGAAGGGACACAAACATACTGGATCAAAGCATTCGATAGGTCAGACAATAAATCAACAAACGCCACGCCATGCACTATTACAGTTTTTGCCTTGCCAACTCGAAATGTTATTGCCCAGCGAACGGACACTGTTAGTGACTGGGAGATTAAAGGCATGTATCGGTGTCCGTTTAACCCGGAATGTCTAAAGATTGATAGCGTCGAAAAGCTAGAAGACTTTGAATTTTTCTGTGATGCTTTCGCAAACGGGCATACTTTGCGAACCGATGCAGAGGTGATTTTACCAGCCCTTGACCTTGGCCCAAATGTAATCCAGGAGGGTTATTTTTATTACGATGATTGGGGTAACTCAAGATTAAAAACGACTAAGACCTTGGCTGATAATCCTACATTATGGACAATTTTTAATTACACCTGGGAACAAGTTGTGCCTCAATTTAGGCTTATTACAACGGCGCATATTGACCCGGATTACGAGCAAAGACAACACAACTTTATAATCATGCACCACAGAACCAGTTTCGACGGGACGAATTATAATAATTGGATAACGTTGACCAATCACCGCTTTTTCGGTCGATACTGGCAACCACGACTATTACCGGGTTCACGAGACGGATTAACCAATGTTTATTTATGCGGCGCAACAATCAAAGTCGATGTACCGGACCTTGATGAAAAAATCCCAGTAACGGCAATAGCGGAAACCGGAACAACTAGAATAAACCTTCAAAAACGTTTTTATGCCGCTGGGATGCCGGAACTTATCGCCTTGGATGAAAACGGTAAACAATGTATCTTAGAGATTGTCGGGAATCAAGTTTACCAAAACACAGATGGTAGTTGGTATTTTGACGTTCAGCTTTGGAATTTAACCGGCACAACTCAGATCGCCGGTTCGGTCTATGGAACACAAAGGGGGTATTAATTAAATGGCTAACAAATGGGATGATTTTCATGAAAATTTAGGCGACGAACAAGCGGCCCTGCATATGAGCGGGGCCTTTGATTCGTCCGTTGGGCATGACCATGATCCGGCATTACCAGGAAGGGGCGCGCAAATTAGTTATAATAACTTAAAGGATAAACCTTCTTCCCTCGCCCCTTCTGCCCACGCCGCCTCCCATGCTCAGGGTGGGACTGATGCGTTAAGTGGGACGCATAATATTAATATTACGGGGAGTGCGGGGAGTGTGACTTTGGCCGAAGCGACAAAAGGGGATGTAAGGTTTCAATTGAGCGGAAATATCTTATCAACCCCTTCTATTCCCGGAAACAGCAATATCATAGTTCAAAATATAAAACGAACTGTTCCGGCTGGTAAATCTTTAATTTTAAAAAGGGCTAACTTTTTAGTATCTGGTTCTTCTGTAAATGTGAGATTACAGGTTGACGTTACAATGAGTAATGTTTGGATCTCTTCTGGTAATTATGGGGACATAAGCCCAAATTTCACAATTTACACCGCAGGTGCGTATGATCTAATGGTAACCATTTGTGTGCGAATTTATAATTCTTCTGCAGAGGCAGGGGGTTCATCAAACCCTTCTGGTTGGTGGCTTGATTTAGCAATTGAATAATCTTCACTCCGTAAAGAGAGGGTGTCAGTTATAATAACAAATCTACTTGGTTAATGTTCCCTTTTCTTTCATAGTCATGTTTAAACCAAATGAATATGATAAATAATTTCCTTCTTTATTATAGCCAAAGAGATAAGTTGTATTGGATATAAAAACTTGATAATGTTTCCAATGTTCGTTTTCAGTTTCTAATTCTGAAATTAATGAGCTTGCATAACGCGTTGTAAATAAAAATGATTTTGGGAGTCCATTTTCTTCAATTGTTGCGGTATACGAAATATCACGTTCTGAAAAAACGAATGTATATGTTTCATTTGCCCAAGTACCTTGAATCCAAGTAGGCGGTGTCAAGGTTACTCGTGGTGTTTTGTTGGGATCATCGTTAGAACAGCCCAAACAAGCTAATGTAAGGATCATTAAAATTAATAATAGTTTTTTCATAACATCACCCCAGTTATATTATACCATATTTAACACAATATGAATAAAAAAATAAGCCGAGAGGCTATAGGAGGAAAAACGATGAACGCATTTATAAAAAAAATAAAGGCCGCTTTAAGAATTTTATTTTCAAAGCCAGAAGTAATTAATGTCACAATTGAAGATAATCGTTGGGTGAAAAAAGAAGAGATTATAGATATTTTTTTATTAGCTCTTGCTGATAATAAAGGCGGGATCAAAGATGCTATTTCAAGCTTAAAATAAATTTTTTTGCCTCTTGAATTGCGGCGGCTTTAATTTCATTAATGTCTGTAATTAATTTATCAATAAATACGGTAACTGTCGCGCTTTTACACGGTTCATTTTCGAGATCTTGAAATATTACCGAGACAGTAATGAATTTCGGGTCCGAAGTATACAATTCGTTGGTATCAATGCTTTTAATAGATATTTTCAATTTTATTCCTCCCTGTATTTTAATATTTTGATTTTCGACCAATTTATAAAATTCTTTAACCGTCCAGCTTTGGGCGGTTTTTATTTGGAGGTGTCAAATGTTTACTACAAAAATAGGTGTTGATGGCGCGGCAACATATTTAAACGGAGTTTTCGAAACCGGCTGGATTCCCGGAGAGCAGAAGGATTTAACGAGTGAAACACTTAAAAAACCCGTTACCGTTGAATATGTCGCGGCTAATCAAATTAAAATTGTCGGGCTGGATTGGGGGAATCGAATCCAAAAAGGGACAAAAATCCGCTATAAACAAGGCGGGGGTTGGAAATACGGCGTTGTTTTTGCCGATGTTGAATTTTCGACCGATAGTATTATTTCGCTGACTGGCGGATCGGATTATGAGGTTGCAAATGCGGAGATTACTGATTTTTATTTCAGCAATATCGAAAACCCTGTTGGATGGCCTCATTGGTTTAATTGGGCTATAATATTTGACGGATTTAGTGTAAGTCCAACCGATAATTTTGCGCGTTTTTCTGTGTCGGGTAACAAGGTTTATATTGTCCTCGGTAGCAATGTTGCAGGCACAAGCAACGCAAACACCCTTAAAAGCAATTTACCGATATCAGCAGCCAATATAACAAACGCAGCGTGGAAAAGTGACACGATAACCATTGATAATAATACTCCTTCACGAGAGACCGCCTCAATTTTGTCAGGATCGAATGAAATACGGTTTGATAAAAATTATAGCTCTACTGGGTGGACTGCATCGGGGAGTAAAAGGGTTACAGCGTTGACAATGTTTTATGAATTTTAAATAGTAGCATTTAAACACAGAGGCCGCCCCTAGCTACAGAGGCGGCTTCAATCACCTCATTGGCACTGGTGATGGAAATGAGGCGATATTAATATCGGCCTCTTAAAAAAAAACTTTAGAGGCGGTGGTAAGATGATCGACCAATTAATCAAAGCGGCTCTACCCAACGGGTTGTTTGCCGTTATGTTTGTCTGGCTTTTGTGGTGGGTACTCAACGAAAACTCAAAGCGCGAGGGCAAGTATCAGTTAACCATTGATAAATTAGCGGACAAGCTCAGTTTAGTTGAGGAAATAAAAAAGGATATTTCAGAGATTAAAGAAAGGGTGATTAAGTGAATACTTTCAAACTAATTAAACCGGATGGAACAATCGAAGATAAACCGTTTATGATTAAAAACGGAGTTGAATATCTAACCGATCATGTCGCTCGGCACGAAGTAGAGGATAAATGGACCAAAGAAGTTGTAATGTTCGGTCCAACCCTTGCACTCTTCGAGGAAACCCGGCGACTAATGGGAAAGCCAATCGGTATCAACTCCGGTTACCGTTCGCCCGAATATCAAAAACATCTCAAAGAAATCGGTTACAAGGCTGCGACTAATTCCCCTCATTGCCGGGGAGCGGCCTTAGATTTAGCTATACCGGCAGGGACTACCTATTTGGCGTTGATCAATATGATTCGTCAAGCGGCTAAAAATTTGGGGCTACCCAAACCGAGGCTTGGTTATAAGGAGTACGGTTATACGTTTGTTCATGCGGATTTGGTGTTTATACTGTTCGAACCATTTTTACCGGAAAAGAATCCTTGTCCGGGAGCATGGAGGGAAGGGGTGGAGTGGTAATGAAAATAACTCCGATCGGCTGGCGTAAATTTGCAGGCTTTTTAATTGCCTGCTTTTTTGTTTGGTTCGATAAAATATCAGATCAGGTTTGGCTTATCGCATTTGGAATTTTTGTGGGTGGCAATGTGGCCGCTAAATTTATTGGAGGAGGTAAAAAAGATGCTTAATCCATTTGAAAGGTTTGACGGCAGGCTTTGTTTTGTTGCTGGAATCATAATCGCCATAGTGTTTTTTAAATACGCGGCTCATGCTTGGTGGTTAAAGTGGCTTTTTAATTTGGTGTTTTAATTTTCTTGATTGCGATCATATGTTTGGTTTAGCGTATAACGCCCAAAAATGGGTCTAGAATCAACCGAACTATTTTCCTAATATGATTCTCTATAACCAAATTAAAAGTCAAAATTAGCCCTTTAAGACCATATTGTTGAGGTCAACAAAAAGGTAAGCCCTTCCGAAAGGAGGGGCTAATTTTATTTTTTTTCCCAATCAAGTTCGATGTAATTCCAGGCCCATTCTTTAACTGCGTCGTCAATAACCCTGTTTCTTTCTTCCTCTGTTAGGCCTTCCAATCCCTCATCATCAATTTCAATAATATCTTTATGTTCAGAACCTGGATACCCAATTGATAAACTGACTCTTATATCCATCCCCTATTCCCCTTTCTTCCAAATCTCAAAATATCCCCGCCCCTGGCAATCCACGCATTCCTGCCTAATCGGAATCCCGTTTTCAACGTCCATGTACCAACCAAGACCACGACAGCGTTTGCAGATGATTCGTTTCATTTCCCGTACTTCTTCAACAAGTCCTCTATGGCTTCGTCGTTTCCTTCCTTGACGACTTCGTAAATATCGAGGGATTCCCGGACGATATCCGATTCAGACCACTTGGGAATCCGTTCACCTCTCCTGGTTAATTCATTTTCAATAAATTTCAAGTTCTTATCGGTGATCTGAAAATGTTTTCTATTCAAAGCCATTAATGATACCTTCCTTTCTGCATCCCCATTATATCATTAAACTATCACCATGTAAATATAAAAAAGGTGATAAAATATCATTGACATGGTGATAACGTGGTGATATAATTAAATTAATCAAAGGAAATCGAGGAGACGTTAACAATGAAAATATATAGTTTCGGGTCGGGCGCTACAACATATTTTACTACATCAAAAAGCCTGAAAAAAGCTCAGGCGGTAGGTAAAGAAAACATGAATCACTACTTAGATACTTGCAAAGAACTTGGAGAAGAACCAGAAGCAGACGAAAGTTATTTTATCCCCGAAAGTGTAGAATCAGTAACAAAAAGTTGGTTTAAACATTCGGTAAAAGTAGATCCAGATACATTAATATTAAATGATGAACTATACCAAGTCTAACCCGGCCCCCACCGGGTCTCTAATGCCACCAAAGGCCGTCCCAAGTCGGTAGAAGGCAGAGGGGAGAAAGGGAGGGGTTGAAAGATGGTAACACATTTAGCCTACTGCGTGCCGAATAGTTATGGTGGTCACAACTATGGAACGGTCTGCGGACTATCTAATGAAAAATCAAGCGACGGATTTTTTAACACCAATAGGACAGATAATTCAAACGAAGTAACCTGTAAAAAATGCTTGGCAATTATGGCGAATCCAAAGCATTGGAGATATCAAAAGTATATTGAGCGGGGAAAGTGATGAAAAAATATCGTCTTAAGCAGTTCGCTTTCAGGGTACGGAAACACATCAAGCCATTTTTGTAAAACAAGAAAAACCGAAAAATACGGGCTGATGCAGTACCGAATGGAAGAATTTGAAACGACAGATCGGAAGTGTATTAAATATAAACCAAAGCTAACCCACCAAAGGGAGGAATGAAGGATGCTAGATCAAAAAGATAAAATCGAAAGCTCTGTTAATACCATCAAACAAGAAATTAACGGACTTACCTCCTTAAACAGTGACAGTTATATGAGATTATCGGCTTTAATACAGGGATATCGATGGGGCTTGGGCGATTGCGGTTTTGATTACCGTAACATAATTAAAGAGCTTGAAGCCTTATTAGAAAGTAAATGGAATCAACTTCTTGAGCAATAACCGGAGCCGATCCGATTCACCAGGCCGGGAACGGCCTTTTGGTGTGGAAGGGGGGAAAAAGTGGATTATAAAAAGGCTTGGGAAGAATTAAAAAATTGGGTTGATTGCCGTATTGAAAATAGTCATGAAATGGATAAACCGAGTTATTGGCTTGTTTTAAGTAAAATTGAAGCCTTAGAAGTTTTGATTTATGCCAACGAATCCCAAAAGGAGGCTCCCAAATGCTGAAAGAGATTAAAAATAATCATGAACAGGATGGACCAGTTTTTGAAAAACTTAAAACTTTTATGAAGTTTAATCCCGATTCTCCGGGAAGTAGTGCTTTTTTACAAGCCCACCAAGACCGCGCCTATTTGCTGGGACTTTTAGACCGGCAATGGATAAGCGTTAAAGAGAGATTGCCGGAAGACAACCAGGAGACGTTAATAGTTTTTATTAATAAGGCAGGGAAACACGTTGGCGAAAGCCTATATAAAAACGGAAAGTTTTATTATGTAGCAGAAACCGATCACGGATACTATGAAGAAATTTTCTCTTGCGTTACCCATTGGATGCCTCTACCGGCTCCACCAGAAAGCGAGGCGGGGGAATGAGGAAGTATCATCCGAATGAATGCCCCAATTGCAAACACGTTGGGACTAATAGTAAGTTTATTGATGTTAAATGTAAAAACACATACTTTAAAGGAGAAACAGATCGCAAATGCCCCGACTACAAACCAAGGGAGGGAGAGAAGTGAATAAGTCCGAAAAAGACTTTATAAGAGGCTATGTTTGTGCGGTGGTGGTTTTAATTAATAGTCATGGCTTTGATACCGTAGCAAAAGACGTTTTTAAAGCCCTTGGAGCTTCAATAGATAAATGCAGAAAGTCCGGATGTGACGAGGGCGACTTAGAAACTTTACAAGAGTATTTAAACTAACCAGAAAGGAGAGGGGAACAGATGAATTACAAAGACGAACGAACAGAAGGAGTTGCTTGTTGTAACGCGGATTGTAATTATCAGGACGAAACTTACGAGCAGAATTGCAGCCTTGAGAAGGGCGGCGATCCGGCCTCTAATTCATGTGAATGGTATAAACCCGAAACCAAAACCCCATAACTAGGGGTTATTTTTTTACCCCAACTTTAACGTATTTTACCAGATTATACAGATTATTATTTTAACTGCTTGTTTACAAAAAAGTTACAAAGTGGTATAATGAACGTATGTTCGGGCTATTTTAAACCATTTTTCTTTTTATACGCCTCAATACCTAACTCTAACAACATAACACAAGTATTTGATCTGCTCGGCCGTCTTTCCGCTTCTTTTATATCGTCTATTGTTTTTAACATATCATTGGGACAAGAAATGCCAACCGCTGTCATTTTACTTTTATCTAATCCCATTGCGCCACTCCCTTAAATTAATGTTTTAAATTGTTTAAAAAAGTCTTTGACTATGTTATAATAAACTATAACATTTTTTTGGGAAGGTGATACATGGAACACTAATTACAACTAAATAGCTTTACATAGACCGAAGGCAGTTACTCCCCGCCAAGGTAACAACTGCCTTCCGATTTAAACCCTCCAAATGAAGGGCTTGCTTTCATATTGTTAAATTCAGTATACCAATAAAGTCATTAACTGTCAATAACTTTTTTTGTTACAGGAGGAAACGATGATTAAGTTTTGCAATTTACCAAATGGAATTTATAAATCCACCTTTATTTATCCTAATAAAAAAGTGGTGTGTTTTTCTCTTTTGAACTGGGTAAAAATCTGTCTAATAATCTTCAAATAAAAGCAAAGAAAAATTGAAGATAGCGCAAGAATGAAAAGGAATAAAAACGCAGGAATGAAAAGGGTTTGCGGGGCGTGTCGGGTAGCGTAAGAATATAACTCGACACGCTTCGAATCTGTAGGCCGGGGGTTCGAGCCCCTCCGGGCGCGCCATTTACAATTAATAATTTACCTTAGTCAATAACAAATAGATTTATTTAGGGATCAGCTGGGATTTATGATAGCTGATTTTTTTGAAATGCCAGTTTGAGGTGGGTTATTGTCATTGTAGGTTTTAGGTTATAAGTATTTAGGGGTTGTAATTAGAGCCTTAGTTTCTCCTAACGATGGGAGAAAGCTAGAATGAGGGTTAGCCGACCAGAAAAACAAAAAGGGTTCACTTACAGAGTAATATTAATAGCATGGTGGGAAGTAGGGTAGTTTTATTCGCTAGTTATCAATTTAGTCATTGACATTTGTCCCAATTTATGGTTATAGTTAAAAACTACTTTACATTTTACTAAGTCGGAGTTATAATAAAGCCAAGGGGAACGTCAAGTGCTTGTGGTTTTTCGTAGTAGTAGTCGTTTAACTGGTAAGTATCTTGGTTGGTTTCCTGTTTTTGTTTAAGCTCTTGTAGTTGTAAGCTGTAGTTAGTTGTTTGACCATTGACCTTATCTTAGTTCTTAGTTCTTAGTTCTTAGTTCTTAGTTCTTGCCTGTTTTACCCTAAAAACCTAAAACCAAAACCAATCGAAAAGTAACAAGTCAGTAACCTGTTGGTAATTGAAAGGAATTTGGAACTTGGTTGAAAGTCTAGTTTGTCTTTGGGAAACTCGACGTTCCCCTTATTAAGGAAAAGCCGCTCTAGCGAGCGGCTTTTAAGTTTAGGGAGCCTTTTTTTAGCCTTCATTAATCAAATACAACAAATTATTTTTTAGTTTATAAAAAAGTGGAATGACCGCTATCTTTGGATAACGCATTCGTAATCGTTTGGCTTCACTCAAGACGAAGTCGATCTCGTTGCCGATCTCAAACAAAGGCGCAAAATGCATGAAGTGTTCCTTGGCCCATTCCCTGTCCCAACCTGCCGTTTCAACTAATCCATCGATAAATTTTCCCTTTTTGCTAAAAAGGTTGACCATACCGCAATTGTCGTGTCCGATCAGGGCAATTGTTTTGATATTACCGATGGAAATTGCGTAAGAAACTTTGAATTCGCTATATCGCAGGTTACCGCCGCCGGTACGGATAATGTAAGCGAAGTTTTCCGGGATCCGTAACTGTTTTCGGTGATCCATGCACATTCCGATTAAAAGTCCGGCATTAACGTAAGTGTCAAAAGAACGGCCCAGGTTTTGATATTCCAATAATCGGCCAACTGGAGTATCCCGAAGGAAGGGTGGAATATCGTTGGCGCTACTAATATTGATTAACCGTTTCATTAAGCCCCCTTTCAAAATTTTTTATTTATATTCCTCAAAGGAGCTCTAAAAACCTTCACTCATTTTCCGGTTTTTTTAGTAATGCCAGGTACCGCAACCCTCCTTGCATTTGACTTTCGGCCATTGATAGATACTAAGGCTACTAATGAAACAGTTGCAAAAATTAGCGTTATCATTTATTCGTGGTTGATATTACTAATAACTTTTTGTTAGTTGTTCACTTAGCCCTGACTGAAGGAAAATATAATCCAATATTGAATTGATCTATTTAAGGATTCTTTAAACTGGAATGAAGGCGGCGGCTCTTTTGGGATTAATCAGCTCATTACATATTTTAATAATTGGTTTCTTAGCCGGTGGAGTTATAGTCTTTTTAATAATGTGGAGTAAAATTAAAAACAGTTACACCCAAGCCAGATCAGTTTATGAGACAGAACTGGCTACTTTGAAAGAAAGGCTCCAAAACCGTGACCAGAAACTAATTGAATTGCAACAAGGGTTTGATAAATCCCAAGCTGAAACCGTTATCCTCCGCGCTGAAGGGGTGAAGTTAGAAACTAGGCTAGAAGCGGAACGGAGAATGGCAGCCGAAAAGCAGGCTTTATTGGATGAGGCTCAAAAGAAATTATTGGACGCCTTCAAGGCGCTTTCAGATGACGCCTTGAAAAGTAACAATCAGGCTTTCTTGGAGTTGGCCAAGGTTTCCTTGGAAAAATATCAAGAAGGGGCTAAAAACGACCTTGAACAAAGGCGCCAGGCCATTAATGAATTGGTCAAACCCTTAAAAGAATCCTTGGAAAAAGTTGATCTCAAAATGGAGGAGATTGAAAAGAACCGCAATATCTCCTATGCAAGCTTGACCGAGCAAGTGAAATCATTGGCTGCCACCCAAATCCAACTTCAATCGGAAACAGCTAATTTGGTCAAGGCGCTCCGGATCCCGACGGTACGGGGCCGTTGGGGTGAGATTCAACTGAAAAGGGTAGTCGAAATGGCCGGGATGATTGAATACTGCGACTTTATCCAACAAGAATCAGCTACTACCGAAACGGGGCGGCTGAGGCCGGATATGGTAATCAAGTTGCCCAACCATAAAAATATTATTGTCGATTCCAAAGCTCCGCTTCAGGCCTATCTGGAAGCGTTGGAGGCCCAGGATGATTCGGTAAAACTAATGAAATTAAAAGACCATGCCCGCCAGATTAGGACCCATCTATCCCAATTGGCAAGTAAATCTTATTGGGATCAGTTCAAACCGACCCCGGAGTTCGCGGTGCTGTTTTTACCGGGTGAAACCTTCTTTAGCGCCGCCTTGGAACAGGATCCGGGCTTAATCGAGTATGGCGTGGAACAACGGGTGATCCTGGCGACCCCGACTACTTTGATCGCTTTACTAAGAGCCGTGGCCTATGGCTGGCGGCAGGAACAATTAGCTCAGAACGCCCAGATCATTAGTGAACTTGGTAAGTCTCTCTACGAACGGATCAGGACTTTAGCCGTTCATTTCGCCGGGATTCGAAAGGGGCTCGATTCAACCATAGACGCTTATAATAAGGCGGTCGGGTCGTTGGAAAACCGGGTCTTGGTTACTGCACGCCGCTTCAAGGAATTAGGGGTCCCTAGCGGTGAAGAAATTGAGAGCCTGGAAATGCTCGACAAAGCAACCCGTTCCTTACAAGCGGATGAAATAATCGCAGTGGAAGCCCATAGTGGCGATTAGGACCTTTACCTCTAGCAGGGATGCAAAAAAAGACTAAGATGTATGTTGGCTTGTAAACATTTTTTTTGCTTAATTCTGCGCCTTTAAGGTTGCTACGGATAATACGTTTCACAGTACTTTTAAAATCTTTTTAAGCAGGAAAACTGGAATTGACAACGAAATTCTGGAATAAATAAAATAGCCTAAACATATAAGATTATAGCCGGTTTAATAAGGAGGCGCTGCTATGGGTAAACTCGGAGTAATGTGGTGGATAGCGGTAATTATCGGAATCTGCGGTATCTTGATGAAATATGATATAATCATAATCCCTGGCCTTTATAGTTTTTGGATGGTTACCGTTGCCTTTGGGTTGTTGGCCTTGTCCAATTTGTTTCAAAAATAGGCCTGCCAAGAATCTTGTAATATAGAGGCGGAAACCAAATCGGTTTCCGTTTTTTAGGTTAGGCCAGATTTCAGTCTGTTAATTGTGTAGATTACAATATTATAGTCAAAGGTTATAAGTCTAAAATTAAATTCTAAAGTCCAAAGTTCAGAGCCTAAGAAATAAGAACCCAGGTGCAAAACCTAAGGTTCAATTTCTTTCGAGGTAGGATTGGCTTTTGACTTTCGTCATTTAATCAGTTAGGGCATTTAAGATATTTACTTACCGAGTGAAACTGATTAAGTAGTCGTCCACGTCAATTTCCAATTGACCCACGTGAAATTATGAAAATGGGGTTGACGTGGATCGACAAGCATCGTAGCATTTTCTAGATAGGCTCAACATCTGACTAATACGGGAGCAGGAAAATTTTAAATCACAAGGAATATTAGTATAGATTTAATGTGAAAATCTGTTAAGATTAATCATAAATGAAGGTGCTTCGTTTGCGAAAAATTTTGGTTTTGCCCAATCCGGTCAAACC
The DNA here is from genome assembly GCA_023415835.1 of Bacillota bacterium. Classification (GTDB taxonomy): domain Bacteria; phylum Bacillota; class UBA4882; order UBA8346; family UBA8346; genus JAAYHS01. The sequence goes on along the minus strand of JAEZJK010000007.1, from coordinate 7,977 downwards.
GAAAGCGATTGAGCTAACTGGTAAATTGATTTCGCTTTTAAAAGAATATGATTTCGAGCCGGCCTTGGAGCAAGAAATGGCCTTCCAAATCGGCTGCCCGTCTTTTGGCAAGGCAGATACTGAACTGTGGAAGGATTTGGATTTAGTGATGGTCTTGGGCGGCGATGGTTCGATGCTGAATTCCGCCCGTAAAGTATACCCCCGGGAGATACCTTTATTAGGCGTCAATCTCGGGCACCTCGGTTTTTTAACTAGGGTTGAAAGTAATGGCCTTGAATTGGCTTTAGCTAACCTTAAGGCCGGAAATTTTCAATTTGAGGAAAGGGCGATGTTGGAAGCGGATGTGGTCCGCAATGGGCAGATCATTGTTAAGGCTGTTGGGCTTAATGAATTAGTCCTTGCCCGAAGCGCTTTTGCCAAAACGGTAAGATTGGAGACTTGGATTGATGAGGAGTATTTCGCCACTTACCCCGCGGACGGTTTAATTGTGGCTACTGCAACCGGTTCTACCGCCTACTCGTTATCCGCTGGTGGGCCAATTCTTGATCCCAGGTTAAAGGCGATCTTGGTTACTCCAATTTGCGCCCATTCCCTTTATGCCAGGCCAATGGTTTTAAGCGAAAACGCTCAGGTTAAGGTCTATGTTCACGCCTCCCATGCCGAAGTGACGTTTACAGCTGATGGACAAGCCGGGACAGGGCTGGAACCGGCGGATCAAATTTATTGCCGCAGGGCGCCATCGATTACTAAATTGTTACGCTTTAAGGATCAGGGTTTATTTGAAGTTTTAAAATCCCGGTTAAAGGAAGGTAGAATTTGATCCGGAGGTTACCAAGGAAAACATGAAAAACAATCGTCAGGCGATGATTATCGCGATTATCAAGGAGCAAGTAATCGGCACCCAGGAGGAATTAGGCGAGGCTCTTAAAAATAAGGGGGTGTTGGTAACCCAAGCTACCCTGTCGCGGGATATTAAGGAACTAGGTTTGATTAAAATACCAACTCCGGATGGTTATTATCGTTATTCATTGCCTCAAGACCGGACTCCCGGAGACATGCTGCGCCGGGCGGAACGAATGTTCGCCGAAGCCGTTATCTCGGTGGATTTTGCCGAAAACACTATTGTGGTCAAGACAACCAACGGTAGTGCTCAAGGAGTAGCGGCCGCGCTGGACGATCTGGATTGGCCGGAAGTGGTAGGGACAGTTGCTGGCGATAATACTATCTTGATGGTGATCCGAAGCAAGGAAGTAGTTTCTGGTATCTTAAAACGGTTTAATCAATTAAGGAGGTAGCACTGTGCTTCAGGAGATTACCGTAAAGAACCTGGCCTTAATCGACGAGATGCATTTGGAGTTTGACGCCGGTTTTAATGTATTAACCGGGGAAACCGGCGCCGGAAAATCGATTATTATTGACGCTTTAGGACTGGCCTTGGGCGGCAGGTTTAGCTCGGAGATGGTCCGGGCCGGGGCCGAAAGCGCTACGGTTGAGGCTGTTTTTCTGGTGGAAAACCGGTTGGATTTAAAACAATACCTTGACGGAATCGGTGTTCAGCTAGGGCTTGACAAGATGCTGATTATTCAAAGGGAGATCGGTGTTTCCAGTAAAAACCGATGCCGGATCAATGGACAACTAGTTACAGTGCTAACTTTGAGCAAACTGGGAGAATTTTTACTGGATATCCACGGCCAACACGAACACCAATCATTATTATTCCCCGATAAACAACTGGAGCTTCTCGACGAGTATTGCGGTTCTTTTTGCTTAAGGACTAAAGAGGAATTTGGCAAAATACATCGGGAATATCAAACTATGGAGAATGAGTACCGTAATCTCCAGCAAAATGAAGTTGATTTGGCCCGCAAGATTGAACTATTGGAATTCGAATTAAAGGAAATTAACGACGCCAAACTGATTATTGGCGAAGATGAAGATCTTTTAAAAGAACGGGAAATCCTCGGAGCTTCCGAAAAGCTATACGGGGCAGCCTCAGCTTCTTATCAGGCCTTGTATGAAAATTCCTCTGGTGGGCAGGCCGCCGTTGAACTTTTGGGTTCAGCCGAACGAAGCTTGGATCAAGTCTCTGAGATTGACCCCAGGCTGGAACAGATCCTTAATTCTTTACGGGAAGCCGCTTGCCAGGTTGAAGAGGTCTCCCGGGAATTGCGCAGCTATCAAGGGGAGATCCAGTTTGACCCGGAACGTCTTTCGGCCATAGAGGAACGCCTCGAAGAAATAAACCGTTTAAAACGAAAATATGGGGCGACTGTCGCTGAGATTTTATTATATGCGGAAAAATGCAGTCAAGAGTTGGCCGGGATATCTAACCGGGAAGAACGTTCCCAACAATTGGAGGAAGGTTTAGCAAAACTCAAAACCCGTTTGGGGGAATTAGCGGAAACGCTGAACCGCCATCGGCAACTCGGGGCTCAAAAATTAGAACAGGCTATCGTTCAACAACTGAGTGAACTGAATATGGAAAAAACCCAATTTAAAATCAGCCTTACTCAGATCGATAAATCCGACGGCATTCCCTTCAAAGGAAGGACGGTTGAGGTGTCGGCTAAGGGGGCGGACCGGGTCGAGTTCCAGGTGGCGCCAAATCTCGGCGAAGGCTTGAAGCCAATGGCTAAGATAGCTTCCGGAGGTGAATTATCCCGGATCATGCTCGCCTTAAAGTCAATTTTGGCCGAATTGGATCAGATACCTACCATGGTCTTTGACGAGATTGATGTGGGGATCGGCGGACGGACCGCTCAGGCGGTGGCGGAAAAGTTGTTGTTAATCGGCCAGTCACGCCAAGTAATTTGCGTCACTCACCTTCCTCAAATTTCGAGTTTGGCCAAGCGCCACTTTTTCATCGAAAAGAAAGTGGTGGGGAACAGGACCGAAGTTACAGTCAGGGTCCTCTCCATGAACGAAAGGGTGGAAGAACTATCGCGCATGCTGGGAGGCGCCCAAGTAACTGATACCACTAGGCAGCATGCCCGCGAGATGTTAATGCTGGCCGAACGGCTCCGTTTGAAAAAAGTTGGCCAGATCCATCAAGAAAAACTTACCTAAACTGATTTATTTATCCCAAAACGCTTTAATTATCCCAGTTAAAATACTGGGATTAATTTTTATCAGGATTCCACCGATTTGAACGCTAATACAGGTGGTTCACAGATTCCTTTGCCCATTTGATTCCACAAATTGCATGGTATATAAAGGCTTTATTTGCGAGATATTTTAAACTTGACAAAATATTTAAGTTAAAATATACTATACCCCGTAGGGTATATTCCGAAATTTAGTTAGCTGTTTTTCGTTATCTAATTATAAATATCTAAACAAACAAAGGAGGATATTATGAAAAGAAATATTTGGTTATCTAGTGCAGTTATAGTCCTAATATTGTTGTTCGCTTCAGCCGGACTTACGATTGGGTCCGGCCTTCAGAAACCAGCGCCTCAACTTGGCCGGATTGCCCCGGATTTTACTTTGAAAGAGATTGAAGGCCAAAAGCTTAATTTGAAGACGGTAATTAGTAAAAACAAAGTGACCATCGTTAATTTCTGGGCGACTTGGTGCCCTCCTTGTCGGGCTGAAATCCCTGAATTTATTGAGTTTGCCAAGAAATACAAAACGGAAAAAGTAGCGCTATTAGCCGTCAATATTAAGGAAGATTCTAAAAAAGTAAAAGAGTTTGCTAAAGAAGCCGGAATGAATTTCCCGATTCTTCTTGACTCCGATGGTAAGGTAGCGGAAGCCTACCAGATTTATGCCGTCCCCACTACTTTCTTTATTGACAGTTCGGGAAAGATCCGGGAAAAGGTTGAAGGTTCGGTGGATCTTTCACGCTTGGAATCAATCTATCGGAAGCTTGCCAAGGAACAATAGGATGGAACCAGTAATGATTTGGATGGCATTTATCGGCGGGGTCCTTTCCTTCCTTTCGCCCTGTATTCTTCCGGTGGCTCCGGGTTATTTGGGGATTATTTCAGGAATATCCCTTACTAATCTCCAATCCGGGGCTTTTTCGAAGCGAAAAGTGTTAACAGGGACCCTGGCTTTTATCCTTGGTTTCACCATAATTTTTATAATTTTGGGGATCGGTAGTACGTTCTTGGGCCAATTATTGCGGGCAAACCGGAACTGGTTAGCCAAATTGAGTGGGTTGGTGGTGATTATTTTAGGTTTACACCAAGCCGGTTGGTTAAAAATTCCCATGCTTTATCAGGAACGGCGTTTAGTTAACAACTCAATTTCAAGTGGATTTTTGGGAGCATTCTTGGCTGGCCTGGCGTTTGCTTTAGGATGGACGCCATGTATCGGGCCGGTGCTCGGGTCGATTTTGGCGCTTGCCGGTAATCAGGGAAGTTTGGGTAAAGGTTTATTGTTATTAGGAGTATATTCATTTGGCCTAGGAATACCTTTTTTCATTCTAGCCTTGGCTTTTGAAACAGTTAGCCGTGGTTTGAATCGGATTAAACCTTATCTCAAATACCTACAATGGGCATCGGGCTTATTACTAATTTTGATGGGGATCCTACTGTTAACAGGGGGCCTTTCAACAATTACCGCCTGGTTAATTCGGATCACCGGGGGCTGGAACTTTGAAAACTTTTTGATGAAGTAGGAGTGTTGTTCAAAACCGAAGTTTGAAGGGAAATTACTCCGCTGTTATTTCCGCTTCATAATTCGTAATTCATTTGGGACTTGGGTGGTTTTATCCTAAATATTCAGGATAAACCGGACAGATATATAAAGATTTATTTTGTTTAAGTAAGCGGTATTTTTTGTTTTGACAAAAAATACCGCTTTTTTCAACACTTAAAGCTTAAGAATGACAATTGGCTTGACGATTAAACAAAGAGAATATGAAACTAAAAACCTTATATTAGAACTATGAAGGAGAAAAGGATGTCATATCGTCTTATCGGATTAATTCGCTGCCTAGTATGTTTTATATTAATTATCACAGTATTCTTGGGAAGTACAACCTTAACAGTTAACGCCATGGGACAAAGCCAGCCTAGGCCGAAAATTGGGCTAGCCCTTGGCGGTGGCGGCGCCTTAGGATTGGCCCATATCGGCGTTTTGAAATGGTTGGAAGAAAACCGGATTCCGGTGGATTATATCTCCGGTACCAGTATGGGGGGGCTGATCGGGGGCTGTTACGCCATGGGAATGTCTCCCGATTCGATCGAAATTTTAATGAGCCGGATTCCTTGGGAGCGGGTTTTTGATCCGGTTCCGCCATTTGATTTACTGGATTTCAGACGAAAAGAGGATCGAATGGATTACCCGATTGCAACCGAGTTAGGTTTGCGGGACGGTTCAATTAACCTTCCCAATGGGCTGCCTGTTCATGAAATAGGTTTAATATTAAGTAGGTTAACATTTCCATATTCTACTATCAATAGTTTCGATGAATTGCCTATTCCATACCGATGCGTAGCGGCGGATATCAGGCATTCAGAGGCTGTCACCATTGGCGATGGGCCTTTAGCGGAAGCGATGAGAGCAACTATGGCAATTCCGGGAGTATTTACTCCAGTAGAATGGCGGGATCGGTTATTGGTTGATGGTGGGATTCTAAACAATTTGCCGACGGATGCCATTGAAGAAATGGGAGCGGACTTTACCATCGCGGTTGATTTGTTAAGTTATAGCAAAGATCAGGAAATAAATGGGTTGGGTAAAATCCTTATGAACACGATAGATACGATTACTATCGATAATACCCGCCGTTCAGCAAAATTGGCCGACTTAGTGGTGACCCCAAATGCTGAAGGCCTTACGGCGATCGACTGGGAAGCTGTGGCCGAGTTTATTGAAAACGGTTATCAAGCAGCCGCAAGGCAGGGAGATCAGCTTAAACCCTATGCTTTGGCTGAAGAATCGTGGAATAAATATTTGGCTCAGAGGCAATTAAAACGTAGAATAAATACGCCTGCGCCTCTCGCGATTGAGATTATTGGAACTTCCGGCGCTAATCAGGAAATAATCCAAGGAAAGCTCCTCAAACATTTAGCTGAACCGGTTAATCTTGAGTCCTTGGAGCGGGATTTGAATGACCTTATTGGATCCGGTATCTATGAAGGATTTCGTTATGCATACAAAATTAATGAAGGTGGGGCGCCGACTTTGTTAATTACAACGGTTGAGAAAAAATACGCTCCCCCCTTTATCAACTTTGCCTTATTAATGAATGTGGACGGTATGAAAGCTGACCATTTTGATATTAACATTCTTTCTCGAATTAGTTCATTCAATCTTGCCGGGCCTAGCTCGGAACTACGGACCGATATCGGTATCGGTACGGAATTTCAGTTTTCCTCCGAACTATATAAACCATTTTTGCCGGGAAAATGGTTTATTGCTCCTTCTTTGTTTTTATATCAAGATAGCAACAGTATCTTTAATCAAAATACCAGAGTCACCAATTATCAAGTACTTAAAAGTGGAATAAGGGTAGACTTAGGATATAATTTCAATAAATTTAGTCAAGCCCGCTTAGGATACACTATTTCTCATCAAAACCCCCGGATTAACATTGGAGCGGAACTTCCCGGCGATTTGGAAGGCGAGATCAAGGCTACTCATTTTAGCTGGAAATATTCTAGTACCGACGGAGCCATGTTGGATAGGAAAGGATTGAATTGTGAGTTAACTTTTACAGGTTACCATAACGGTCCTGAAATTGAAAAATCCTTTAGCCAGATGGAAACCAAAATCATCGGAAACAACCCGGTTGGAACGAAGGACTCAATATTTACCCTTTTTGCAGCTGGAACTTCTTTTGGCCATACTCCCCCCGTATCGCAACAGTTTTACCTGGGAGGCCCATTGCGATTGGGAACCTACTATACCGATCAATTGCGGGGCAGCAATTATTTATTGACAAACGTCGGTTACCTAAAATTTTTACGTAAGTTACCCCTTACCGGTAAGAATGTATACTTAGGCACTTGGATTGAACACGGCGGTGTTTTTGAGGACTGGTCGGATTTTAAACTGGAAACTGATTTAACAATGGGTTTGCTCAGCCATACTTTTTTCGGACCGGTTTTCGTCGGAGCCAGTTATGGTAAAGGAGAAAACCCTTTATTTAATATTGTGATTGGTAAAATATTTTGATTAGGCAAGAGTGAGGCGATCCTTAAACAAAGTTTATTAGTTTGGGGACTTAAATCATTGCAATTAGGAAGGGTTTAAGCTTATAATAATAGGTAAAATATATTCGAACTCTCGCAGCGGGAGGAGAGCTAATGGAGAAGATCAAAACCGTCAAAGAAGAAGTCGAAACTTCCGGCCTAAGTCAAGAGCCGGTCAACTTTATTCAGGAGATAATTAACGAAGACCAACAAACCGGTAAACACGGAGGCCGGGTTCATACCCGTTTCCCTCCCGAGCCTAATGGATACTTACATATCGGACATGCCAAGGCGATTTGCCTTGATTTTGGAATAGCAGCCAAGAACGGAGGCTTGTGCAACCTCCGTTTCGACGACACCAATCCTTCCAAAGAAGATACTGAGTACGTGGAGTCGATTCAAGAAGATATCCGGTGGCTTGGCTTTGATTGGGACGACCGTCTGTTTTACGCTTCCGATTATTACGAGCAATTGTACCAATTTGCCGAAGAGTTGATTACTAAAGGAAAAGCTTATGTTTGCGACTTGAGCCCGGAAGAGATGAGAGCATACCGGGGGACACTAACCGAACCGGGCAAAGAAAGCCCGCATCGGAACCGTCCGGTGGCCGAGAATTTGGATTTGTTCAGGCAGATGCGGGCCGGTGAATTTACCGATGGATCCCGAACCCTCCGAGCTAAAATCGACATGGCTTCCCCCAATATCAATCTGCGCGATCCGGTAATCTATCGGATCTTAAGGGCGAAGCATCATCGCACCGGAGATGAATGGTGCATCTATCCCATGTATGACTATGCACATCCCATTTCCGACGCGCTGGAAGGGATCACTC
>JAEZJK010000112.1 GCA_023415835.1 Bacillota bacterium | reverse complement strand
TTTCTTTAGAACGGTTTTAGTTTTATGCATTTTATTAACCTCCGAACAAATGTTCTCATCAAGATATTACCATGAACATATGTTCTTGAATAGAGGTTACTTAATTAAATTTATAACCATGTTTTTAAAAAATAAAAGGGGTTGAATTATGTAATATTCGGTAACAGTACTAAAGTACTTTAAAGTGTTTTTTTCGCTCAAAATCAGTACGGTGGTTGGCAGACTTATTTAAAAGAACATGGTAATTTTTAAACAGATGTAATTTTCTTTAGTTAGTGTAGGAATTAACTAAAAATCTTTATTTGTGAGGAAACTGATATGAGCGATTTTAAAGTACGCGCCTTGGAGCTTCACAGCCAGTATGTATGGGATTTTGATTGGGTAAAGCAAGCGATTGATTTTTGTAAAGAGCATAATTTGAATACCCTGATTCTCCATAGGAATGATTTTATCGATCGTATCATTTACCCGGGAAAATATTTTGGGTGTGAACGGGATGAATACAAAAACATCTTCGAGCGGTATCAAGATGCCTTTCGTACCCTTTATAAGTATACCCCTACCCGAAGGAGCGGTCCGTTTCAACGGCGCGCCTATATAAAGCGAATCCTGGAACTGGCCGGCCGTGAGGGAATTGAAATTTATATTGAAAATAAGGAACTATATTTTCCGGGCATAATATTGGAATTTCACCCGGAGTTGGTAAAACAGGGCACAGTTTGTCCGAATGAACCTTTTTGGTGGGATTTTATCAGGACCAAATACCAGGAATTCTTCGAAGAATTTCCGGAGATTAGCGGAATTATCACCGCCCCGGCGACCGGGGAGAGCAAAGTTTCGATCTCCTCCAGCCGGTGTACCTGTGATTTATGTAAGAACACCCCCAAACACGAATGGTACCGGAAATTACTGACCTCCATGTATGAGCCGATCTCGGCCGCCGGTAAAAAGTTGATCATCCGAGACTTCGTATTTAATGCCAAAGCTCATCATGATATCGCTTCAACTATGGAGCAATTGCCGCGGGATATTATTATGTCCCTGAAAAATACTCCCCATGATTATTATCCGACTTTTCCGGATAATCCGCGGATTGGGAATGTCGGCGACCATGATCAGTGGATTGAGTTTGATTCCATGGGCCAGTATTTTGGGTGGGGAATAGGGCCCAGCATCATGATTGACGATTACCGCAGGAGAATGAAGCTAGCCCGGGATAAGGGAGCTACCGGCGTTATCATCCGGACCGATTGGGAAAGCCTTGACGGACATTCTAGTTTTAAAACCATGAATTTTATCAATCTCTATGCCGGGGCGGCTTTAGCGGAGAATCTTGCGACTGAAGGCGCGGATATCTATCAACGCTGGCTCACGGAACAAGGATTTTACCTACCGGAACTAACGGAGGCTCAGAGACAGGAAACTGCCCGGCGGTTGGAAGGAATCTTGAACCGGACATGGGATGTGATAAAGCGGACTGTTTTCGTAAATGACTGCGTTTTTTCGGATTCCAGCACCATGCCGGTGAGCCTGGAACATGCATTTTGGCTGGCGGAGGAGAAGAATAGCCTTAAGGATTGGGATGCTTCCAAAGAAAATGCGCTTCGCGCCGATGCCGAAAATGTCCAACGGATCATCCGGGAGAAGGACGAAGCTTTTGCCATCGTTACCGCATTAAAAGAAGATATCCAAAAGGGAGTCCCGGGAATCACTTCGGAAGCGAACCAATATTTCAGGGATCGGTTAGAGATATTCGAGAATTATGTTAAAGGTTTTCGCGCCTTAGTCCATGCGATTATATTGACAAAATACCATCTGGAGAAGGAGAAAGATGATGATTCCGCTTTTTCCAAAGCGGCACAGGGAATGCTAACCGAAAAATTGAACGATCTCCTGACAGTGGCTGACCAGTTTGAGGACTTCGGTAAACGTACTTCTTTTCAACATACGGTATATATCTTATTAGACCCGGAACGGTTGGTTGCCTTGCACGACGACTTAGTCCGAAGGTTAAAAATTGCGCAAATGTGATTCGACAAAGGATCAGGATATGAATTCTAGCAGCTGGAACCTCATAGGTCGCAGAATGTACGAATTGTCGTTGGAAATAGTTAATATAGTGGTTTATGCTGGAATAAACAATATAGGGCTCGCTGAGTTGTCAAACTTTTAGCGGGCTCATTTTTGTACCCTTCTTCTGACCATTATTTAGCATACCATTTAAAATGTGAAAAATGATAGAGTAATAATTAAGGTTGATTCGATTTTGTCACCGTAATGCTAATAGTTATAATCCAATTTTATTATACTTTTTACTTCCCTAATAGTTACCTTAGGACATAAACCGCCAATTCAAATATTCATTCAGTTCGGATTGGAAATAAAATAATACTACATTTTAGTGGGGAGTAATTTCATGTCCAAGTATACATTCAGGGTTTTATGCTTCATTGTTTCAATTATCGCCCATTTCGCCGCTTTTTTACAATTTTATTTAAACATTAACAAAATAGAACTTCCAGCTGAATGGCAAGGGCAATTTTATGCATTATTGATTTTTTCCTTAGTATTGTCCCTGGGTTTATTATTCTTCTCTAAAAATTCCTACTATTTTTGGTCCAGTTTCATAATTCGAACCATTATTCTGATCTTGATCGGCTTGCCTTTCGGCGCTAACCTGTCAATCGAGACGATTTTAATTGGGACATTAATACTCGAAATTTTTGCCAATAACACCTTGGTTAAAAGTTCAATTTCAACTATTTTACTGGTCATTGTTTTATTAAAAATGCAAATCCCCATCGTTGCCTGGAATCGCGCTGTGCCTTCCCCGGCGCCGGCGGATCTAATCTCATTCGTGATGTTTACTGTAATTATCGCCATTCTAAGTGGGCTGATTCGTTTTTTGCTGGATAATCAGATTTTTGCGAATGATCTCAATCGGCACCTAAACGATACAACTTTGCAATTGGCCCAGGTCAATTTGCAATTACAAGAATACGCCGTATTGGTGGAGCGGGAAGCGAAAATAAATGAACGCAAACGGTTGGCTGGGGAAATGCATGATACGATTGCTTATACTTTTACCAATTTGCTGATAATGTTGGAGGTGGCAATTGCCTTATCCGACGGGGATCGGGCGGAGTTAAAAACACATCTTGAACAAGTCCGGAAGTTAACGAAAGAAGGATTAGCTGAAGCCCGGAACGCCCTTCAAGCGTTACGCCCCGTATACATGAAAGAAGAAACCGGGCTTACTGCAATCTACCGTCTCGTGCAAACTTTTACCCAAGCGACGCGGATTAAAGTCGATCTAAACTTAGGGGATGCCCCTTCCCACTTCGGCGAAGGAGCGGATCTGGCCGTTTACCACTTGGTGCAGGAAGGAATAACCAATGCCTTACGACATGGAAGAGCTTCTGTAATTGAAATTTCATTCTATCGGGAAGGGGATGGAATCCGAATTCGACTGAAAGACGATGGCTGTGGCTTGGCTAAGGCATCTAAAGAGGGCCTGGGATTGACAGTGATGCGGGAAAGAATTGGAAAATTGGGAGGGACGTTAGACTGCAGCAGTGAAGCAGGGAAATATTTTTTACTATCCGTTTGGATTCCCCTTAAAGAAGGTGAAACAAATGAGTAAAATTAAGTTGTTGTTGGTCGATGATCAAGTTCTGTTCGTTGAGAGCCTGAAGAAACTATTTGAGCTAACTGTAAAAAATGTTGAGGTGGTTGGGACCGCTCCCAACGGAAAAGTAGCGTTGGAAATGGCGGCCTCGACAAATCCCGATATTATTTTAATGGACATTCGTATGCCCGAAATGGACGGGGTCGAATGCACCAGATTAATTAAGGAGAAGTTTCCCCAGATTAAGATTTTAATCTTAAGTACATTTGAAGACGACGAATATGTAATGGAAGCCTTTCAATACGGCGCAGTCGGTTACCTGCTCAAAGACGTGCCACCCCAAGAACTCATCGCCGCGATTCATTCCATTTATCACGGCGGGGTGACCGTTTCACCAAAAATGGCAACCAAACTGGCTGAAAAATTATTTCAGGCTAATCATACCCAGCTAGGAAGACCGAACCGGAACCCAGTCAATTCTAATCCTTGGATTAAGGAGCTTAGCAATAAAGAGAAAGAGATTCTGAGGTTAATAGCTAAAGGCTACAACAATCGTGAAATCGCCCACCGACTTTTTATTGCTGAGCAAACTGTGAAAAATTATGTCAGTATCATTTATTTAAAAATCGGGGCCAGGGATCGAATCCAGGCGGCCCGAATTGCCGCCGAATCCGGTATAGATAATGAATAGAACGATATTGCTGATTTTCAGCACTATATTATGGAAACTCCAGTAAGAGTACTAAAGTACTTACTGGAGTTTTTTTCCCCAAAAATCAGTACAGTGGTTGGCAGACAGTATTCAAAAAACATGGTATGTTAATTTTAGGTTAATCCTTGACCAGCTAGACTTAAAATCAGGCCTGTTAAAAACGAAAAGATAAGGAGTGAAATTCAATGTAAAAGTGGGAATTCAAGATTCAATAACAATAAATTATTAGACTCTGAGGTGATATCATGCGAGCCGGTAAATCAATTTGGCGATTTAGTGTCCCATACTTTTTTTTGCTTCCCCAGATAATTCTGGTTGGGACATTTTCATTATATCCTTTCGTTTACAATTTAATACTTAGTTTTCAGGAGTATCGTTTTAATGGGAACCAGTTTATCGGATTATCGAATTATACCCAACTATTTGCCGATCCGGTCTTTCGTCAGACTGTAATCAATACCTGTATTTATAGTTTAGGGACCGTTCCCCTAACCGTCATTATCTCGTTATTTGCCGCCATGGCCCTAAATCAGAAAATTAAGGGCCGGGCTATCTTTCGGACCGCTTTTCTCCTTCCTTATCTGGTGTCATGGGTAGTGATCGGATTAATTTGGCAATGGATGTACTCCGTCGATTACGGGGTATTTAATCAGTTTTTCAACTCTATCGGTTTGCCCAGTATCCGTTGGCTACAAGATCCGAAGTTGACCATTCCCTCGATTGTCGTCGCCAGTGTTTGGCATGACGTAGGATATTACATGGTCATTATCTTAGCGGGATTGCAATCAATTTCACCTTCCTATTATGAAGCGGCCGGGATCGACGGCGCCAACGCCTGGCAGCAATTTAAATCGATTACGCTGCCGCTGCTGAAACCAATCCTCTTTATTGTGGTGGTTTTATCGGTTATTCACTCTTTCAAAGTATTCGACCAAATTTTTGTAATGACTGGCGGCGGCCCGGGCCGGGCTTCCTTGATGATGGTTAACTACATTATCTCGTTAACCACTGAAGAGATGCGGCTGGGATACGCCTCCTCACTTTCAATGGTTTTGTTTGTAGCGATTTTCGTTTTAACAATAATTCAGCGGCTCGTATTTAAAGATAAAGATGTGGAGGGCTAATCGGATGAGTACTACAATCCATGGCATTTACCGGCGATTCCATAATATCGGGATCTATATCGGCTTATGTGCAGGAACCGTGCTGATGCTTTTTCCGCTGATCTGGATGGCTTCCATTTCGCTAAAAGCTCCCACGGAAGTATATTCGCTTACATTTTCATTATTTCCAAAGTCGCCAGTCTGGTCCAACTATAGTACTGGTTGGGTCCAGTCCGGTTTCGGTCAGTACTTTTTTAATACGCTTTTAATCGCGGCGGGCGCGGTGCTCTGTTCGGTTTTCTTTAATTCCATGGCCGGTTTTGCGTTGGCCAAATACAACTTTCCAGGCAGAAACGCTATATTTCTCTTCATTTTAGCGGCCTTAATGGTCCCGATTCAAGTCAAGACTGTTCCCTTATATTTGTTGATCTCAAAGTTACGTTGGTTGGACACATTTCAAGGAGCAATCTTGCCTGCTATCAGCCAGTCATTCGGAGTGTTTTTGATGCGGCAATACTGTTTGACAATTCCGGATGAATTGATGGAAGCCGCTCGGATCGACGGCTGTTCCGATTGGCGGACTTTTTGGCAAATTATTTTTCCTCTGTGCAAACCGGCAATAGCGGTGAACGTGATCTTCCAATTTATGTGGCGCTGGAACGACTTGTTGTGGCCGTTGATCGTATTACGGAGGGAAAAAATGTACACGATACAACAAGGTTTGGCTTTCTTTCGGGAAGATCCGTCCGTGGCCGGAGGGCCGATTATGGCGATGGCGATTGTTTCAATATTACCGATTGTTATTCTTTTCTTCACATTGCAAAAGTATTTCGTGCAAGGCATTGCAATGTCCGGACTGAAGGATTAAAAGTTTTTAAGTAGTCCGGTCTTTAGCTTTTTGCTGGAAGATGATTTATCCGACAGGAAGGAGGTGAGGGACGACCGACCGTAATGGGTTGTTATTGTAGATTTAATAACTAATAAGGAAGGAATGTGAAAGATGAAATTCAAAGTAAATCGAATTCGAAAATTTGTGTTGCCGTTGTTGGTTCTCGGTTTCATCCTGACCTCGGTTATTACGGCTAACGCTAAAGCCCCAACCACTTTGAAGGTTACGTATTATTATACAAACGAACCTATGAAAATAACCGTTCAGAAAATATTGGACCAATATCAAGCTGAACATCCAAATGTTCGTTTGGATATTCAAGTCATGGCGCAGAGTAAATACATCTCGGCCCTTCAAACCCGGACCGTGGCAGGGGATGCTCCTGATGTAGCCATGATGAGCGCGCAATGGATCGGAAACTGGATTGAACAGGGAATGCTCCAAGAAGGCAATAAGTATATCCCGAAGAAGGATTTAGAAAAATTCGATCCCATTCGGAACCTTTCCAGCCAGGATAATGGAAAAATTTATGGTTTAGCCGTATCCTCCTCGGTTCGGGCTATGGTTTATAACGCGGAATACTTTAAAAAAGCGGGGATTACTCCACCCACCAAATTGAGCGAGGCGTGGACTTGGGATGAGATGATCGCCGCCGCTAAAAAAGCGCAAGCCGCTTCCGGCGCCAAGTATGCGTTTCAATTTGAAAAGGCCAGCATGGATAGTTGGTTGCCCTTCTTATATCAAGCCGGTGGTAAATTGCTTTCCGATGATAATAAAAAAGCGGCGATTAATTCTCCGGAAACTCGCCGGGCTTTGGAATGGACTCTACAGCTTCATAAAGACGGTATTGCGGTGCCGGGAATGATCGACGGTACTGAAAATCCGTTACGCGCGTTCATCTCCGGTTTATCGGTAATGTGGGAAACCACCAACTCCTCCCTTGAAACTCTTGCCACACAAATGAAGTACGATTGGGGATTCACATTCATGCCACGGGATAAGCAACAGGCAACCGTGGTCGGTGGCACCGACTGGGTAGTATTCAAGGGTAAACGTTCAAAGGAAGCTTGGGATTTAGTGTTGTATTTAGCGAGCCCCAAAGCTATGGCTGAATATAACATCGGCCATAACGGGATTCCTTCCCGAAGCGACGTTAATGTGGCCTGGAAGACCCGTCCCGATCTGGAACCCTTCTTCGTAGAACAGTGCAAAGCAATGCCCAAGAAACTCCAGCTGGATCAGATTACCGGGGTATATGCTGGTAGCCGTGATCAACTTTTACGTGAATTAAGCTCATATGTAAGCGGACAACAAAATGTGGATGTTACCTTGAAGAATATGGAAGACATCATTAATCGCAATATTAAAAAATAAAAAACATTTTACAGGGGCTATCCGAACCATTTAGATAGCCCCATTAAAAAGTATGGTTGGAAGATAGGCGGAGAAGAGTGAAATAATACGTTAATTTATTAAATAACACTTTAAACCAGTCGCGGTTTTTTCAAAACGAGCTTTATGATGATTATCAAAGAGATTTAGGGAGCTAATTGCATCCTCGAAATGCACTATAGGAGAGTTAATATGAGTAAATTAGTTTATGCTGATTTATTGAAGTTGAAACGTTGGAATACTCCCACTATTTATAATGGTTGGGAACAGATTACTATGCATGATAAAGCCAAAGGGCATTTTAATTTAGATGAAACACAGGATTTTATGCCCCAAATGGGATCGATGGTTGGATATGCAGTTACTTTAGTGATTGAACCAAGCAATGAAGAGCATAAAACGAATAATCCCGATGCTGTCAGCCAGTATCGTAAATATGTGGCAAGTGTTCCCGGTCCGAAGATTGTAGTGGTTCAAGATCTCGATAAACCGAAAGTAATCGGCTCGTTCTGGGGTGAAGTAAATAGTAATGTCCATCGAGCGTTGGGATGTATCGGAACAATTACCGACGGCGCGGTTCGTGATGTTGACGAAATGACCAATGCCGGTTTTAAAGCGATAGCCAGAAGGATGTGCGTCGGGAATGCCCATTGCACTCCGGTTCGATGGGACTGTACTGTTGAAGTTTTCGGTTGCGCGATTCAACCCGGACAGTTGATTCATGCTGATAAACATGGTTTTCTGGTAATTCCCGAGGAGGATGAATCCCGGTTGGTTGAAGCGGCTGCCTTTATGGATGCCAATGAATGCAATACCATTATTCCGGCGGCCCGTAGTACTGCCGGGATTACATTTGACGAGGCGCTGGCGTCATTTGAGGCCTCAGCCAAAGAATTCAGGACTGCGGCCAAGCGCAAATTTAGTCGTACCGGTGAATGGTAAATGTTATCGGTTAAATAGCCGATCACCTCTTAATATTGATTTACCTTAGGTCTCTCTAAAAACTCAAGGAGGAATTACCATGTCAGAAGAGTTAACCGTATTTTCGTTTCGGGGCTTGGAAATGCATGGCGCGAAAATCTGGCGTTATGATTGCCTTCATGAAGCCTTGGACTTTGCCGCTGCCCATGATATGACAGCATTGGTCCTGCACGATAATAGTATTATTCATTCAACCACTTTACCCAAAGTTTATTTCGACGATTCCAAACGGAAGGGTTTTGCCCATGTACGGCGTTATTTAAGCGGCATTTACAACAAGCAAGCGTATCTGCGAGATTTACTGAAGCATGCCAAACGAAAAGGAATCGAAGTCTGGGTTGAGGTCAAGGAATTGGAATTCCCCGATGAAATTTTGGAGCGTTTCCCCCACTTGACCAAGGATGGGGTCGTCTGTCCGACTGATCCGGTGTGGTTTGAATACTTAAAGTATAAAACGGAAGAGTTTTTTGAACTTTTTCCTGAGGTAGCCGGAATCATCCTCAGTTCGGGTTCGCCCGAGTCCCGCGCTTTTCTTTCGGCCGGTAAAAAATGTTCGTGTGAAACCTGCCAAAAAACCGACTTTGGCGATTGGAACTATCAGATTATAATGAGCATTTATAATGCGATGACTCCTTACGGTAAAAAGTTGGCAGTCAGAGACTTTGCATATACTCCGGAAGATAATGAACGTATAGGTAATATTATCAGCCGTACTCCTTCAGATGTAATTTTTTGTATCAAAATTACGCCGCGCGACTTTTGGCCGACCTTCCCCACTAATCAGATGATCGGCCGTTTCAAAGATCGGACTCAATGGATCGAATACGATACCTTCGGGCAGTTTTATGGGTGGGGCATCAGTCCCTCGATTATGATCAAAGACTTGAGGGAAAGGTTCTCGTTTGCCAAATCCCAAGGGGTCTCCGGAGTGATGCTCCGAACCGAGTGGGAAGCC
The DNA here is from genome assembly GCA_023415835.1 of Bacillota bacterium. GTDB lineage: Bacteria > Bacillota > UBA4882 > UBA8346 > UBA8346 > JAAYHS01. The sequence continues at coordinate 43,122 of JAEZJK010000112.1, read as the reverse complement.
GTTCCTATCTCCAGCTTCGATACAATCAATAAAATAAATTTAATTGCCGGCGCCGGGCTTGCTAAAGATCTTACCCAGAAGGATGAAGCTTTTGTCCAAAGTTGGCTGGAGGAGGGGGGCTTTGCCGGAAACGGAGCCGATAGCAAGAGTTTAACCGAGTTTTTAATGAAGACATGGCCGATTATGAGAAAAGCTTTATATGTGGATGGGTTTGTCTTCGCTACTAGCAGTCAATTCCCGATCGATGTCAACAAAGCTTGGTATACAATGTCCTTTTATCATTGCCTTTCTACCTGGGATAAGTCAGCGGAGGGCCGAATTAGCCTGGACTATAAAAATGTGATGCGGCTATTCCAGGAAAAGGAGGAGGCGTACAGCGAGCTTACAGAGTTACTGCAATACTTAAACACCCATGATTTTGGTTTAACCGAGACTGCTTATGAAAAGTTGAAAGAGTCCTTTCAATTTTACGATCTTTACGTTCGGGGTTTTGGTTTATGCGTCAAAGCGGCCTTCCTTTCCAGGGCGATCGGTTACGAACCGGAGGAACTCTCCAAGCGTAAAGAATTGGCTGATATGATGGAAGGAATTCTGGGTAAGTTGGCTGAGTATGTCCTGGAGTTGAAAGCTTTCGAAGAATCAACCTCCCATATTTACTATATCTATTTATTGATGAACTACCGGAACGCCAACTCAATACTCCAACAGGCTCAGGTTGCATTGACAGAATTTAAAAAAAGTGTATAACGCTATTCTAAGTCTTTGTGAGGATTAACCGCTTTGAAGAATTACGGAGGATAATGATGAAATTTAATATACGTTGCGATATGGAGGGACTAACCGGGATTACCCGTATGGACCAGGTTCAAACGGAAGGCGTCAACTATCAACAGGGGCGGAACGCGTTGATTCACGATCTGCGGGCGGTGATTGCGGGAATTAAACAGGCCGATCCGGCAGCAGAGATAGTTATTTATGATATTCACAAGGAAGGGGCCAATCTTGATCTCCTGGAATTGCCCCAGAACGTGTGCTACGTAGCCGGAAAGCCGGCTTATACCGAGGGGTGTTCCGGGTTTATTGAGGGTTGCGCAGGGATGTTTCTCGTGGGTTTCCATGGGAAAGCGGGCTCCGCTTCGGCGTTAATGCCGCATACTTATGAATGGGATATTCTTGATCTACAAGTAAACGGGATCAGCTTGGGCGAGGTCGGCATCGAAGTGGCCATCGCCGGTGAAAAAGGCGTCCCCTCGCTATTTTACAGCGGTGATTCGGCGGGAGCCGCCGAGTTTAAAACGATGGTTCCCGATGGAATCGCGGTCAGCGTCAAGGAGGCTCTCTCCGATTTCGCGGCGGTTTGTTTGGCGGGGCCGACCACTACGGAACAGCTACGTAGCGGTGCCGCCGAAGCGGTGAAACGTTCCAAGAGTTTAACTCCGTATATGGATCCCCGAATGAAAGGCCCGGTTGAATTGCGGCTCCGTTTGAAAGATAACGCCTACCTTAAAGCATTAAAAGAGCTTCACCCTTACTTATTTCTAGACGACGAATCGGCTGTCATTAAAAAAGACACTGTCACTGCGGCATTCGCTTTTTATTGGAAAGTTAAGAACCAAGCCAAAAGCACAATGTAAAACCGTTTCGCCGCCGTGGTAAATAGCATCTTTTCGGATAGGCTCCAGTGTGGCATTAACGGATTTTCAAACGAAAGGATGAAGTTCATGCCCGGAAAAGTAGCCGTAGTACATGCCACTCTTAATGCGTTGCAAGCTGTGAAAAAACATCAGGGGATACTGGGCGCGGTGAGTTTGGTTCATCTCTTGGATGAGGGAATATTAAAAGATCTAGCAGTCAAAGGTACGGCCACTCCCGATCTGGTTTACCGTTTCTGTCGGCTGGTCGTGGCCGCCGCTGACTCCAATCCTGATCTCATTTTAACCACTTGCTCCTCTTTGTCAAATTATGTGGAAGTCGCCCAAACTATGGTCCAAGTCCCGGTACTGACGCCTGACGGAGCGATGATTGAAAAGATTATCAATCGGGGTTGGACTCGGGTGATGGCTGTAACCACCATGGCCTCGGCGGTCCAACCGGCTCTAATCCAGCTGTCCAAGATTGCCGCAGCGGCCGGAAAGACTGTGACTGCCGAATATTTGATAGTGCCGGGAGCGTATGATGCGGCCCAGGCGGGCGATATGGCCCGGCATAATCGGTTGATTCTGGAACAAACGGCACGGATCCGGGGAGTGGATGCGATTATGTTATGTCAATTTACGATGGCCCATTTGGAAGCGGAAGTGCAAAACGCGTCCGGGATTAATACAATATCCAGCTTAATTGCGGCGTTAGAAAAAGTGAACGAATTGATCGCCCCGAAGTAAGCGGGGGAAATGCTAAACTGGATGGGTTTACTTCGAAAGAAGGGTTCAATGATGGAACTTGAGAGAGAGTTAATATCGGAACTGGTCATACTCAGCCGGGAGCTTGCTGCTAAAGGATACGCTCCGGCAAGCGGCGGAAACGCTAGTCTTCGAACGGCTGAAGGGGTGTGGATGACCCGTAGCGGCTGCCTGATGCATTCTTTAACCGAAGGGGACTTGGTTTTGGTGGATGAGAACGGTCAAAAAATTCGCGGGACAGGGCAACCTTCCAAGGAAGTCATTCTCCACTTGGCGGTCTACCGAAAGAATCCCGCGACCGGCGTGGTGTTTCATTTTCATCCCCCCCACACCATTGCGGCCTGTTCTTTATTGGCTGATGGGGAAGATCCGATCCCGGCGATGGTTCCAACTTATCTGATGCGCGTCTACGGTACAGAATTGATTCCTTACGCGCCGCCTGGTTCGGTCGAATTGGCGGAAGGAGTGGAACGCGTTGCCGGTAATCACCAGGTGATTCTATTGCGCAATCACGGCCTGGTGAGTTCAGGTGAGACAGTGCTCCAGGCGGCCCAAGCGGTCGAGGAGACTGAGGAGAATGCCCGGATTTACTTGCTGTCCGGGGGACGTGGAATATCACTTACTCAAGAACAATGCGATTGGTTGAAACGATCTTATTGGGGACGGGGGTCGGGTCGATGATTGGGGTGGTAGCTGATGACGTGACCGGGGCCAACGATATCGGTTTAATGTTTGCCAAACATGGTTACAAGACAGAGGTCTTTAGTAGTTTTACCGAAATCGATCTAGGTCAAGTCCGCGCGGATGTGTTGATCCTGGATACCAACAGCCGGTGCGACAATCCGGCGTTGGCTTACGATAAAGTGATCAAAGCCACCCAGCGGTTAACCGCCTGTAACTGCCGGATCCTTATGAAAAAAACTTGTTCCGTGTTTCGGGGCAATATCGGAGCCGAATTCGACGCGATGCTGGATGCCGCCGGAGCGGATTTCGCCGTGGTGGTGGCCGCTTTCCCCAAGAACGGCCGGATTACTAAGGGCGGTCATCACTTCGTTCATGGCCTACCCCTAGTTGAGAGCGAGTTCCGGAAAGATCCGGTTCATCCCATGCAAAGCGGCGACTTGCGCGAGATTATCGCCCAACAATCCCGGCGTCCGTCGCATTTATTGGATTATCAGGCAGTCGCGCAAGGGATCGCGGAAATTAAACGCCGTATTGACGAGGCCAAGAAGAAAGGCGGGTATCTGGTCTGTGATGTAACCGGTCAGAACGATTTGAAGTTAATTGCGGAGGCGGCCGCCGCTGAACCGTTCCTCTTCGGCAGTTCAGCGCTGGCGGAGGAGTTGCCGCCTTTTTGGCCGGGGCCGGAGGTTGGGCTTTCCTTGGGTGATTTACCGCGGGATGGTGTTGGGAGCTTGATCATTGCCGGCAGTGTCACACCACAGACAAAAGCCCAGGTTGCCTATGCCCGGCAGATGGGACTGGCCACGGCGGAGCTGGATACCAGATTGTTGTTCCAGGGTACCACTAGGGACGCGGAGTTCCGGAGGGTGGTCAGTTGGGCGGTTAATGGGCTCCAGTCCGATCAGCCGGTTCTGGTTTATGGGGCTCACAAATCCGAAGACATCGAAGCTACTTACCGAGCGGCAGAGCAGGCCGGTTTGAATAAGCTTGAAACTAACCATATTGTCTCCCGGACCTTGGGAGAGATTAGCCGGGCCATTGTGGAACAGACGGTGGTGAAAAAGCTGATTGTGGCCGGAGGGGAGACTTCGGGCGATGTTTGCCGGAGTTTAGGAATCGTTGGGAATCTGGTGTTAAAGGAGATTCAGCCCGGTTTGCCGTCGGGTTTGTCCCGTGGCAGCCATGAATTGTTGGTGGTTTTAAAATCGGGCAGCTTTGGCTCACCGGACTTTTTTATACAGGCGCTGGCTCATTTGGAAACGCTTTAGGACCTAAGGGGTGGATGGCATTGTTATATCTGAGAAACGAACCTTTTTTAGCGGGAGTGGTTTATCATACCAGCTTTGCCGGTTCCCCGCTTCCGCCGTTGGAAACCACCAAGCAATTAGTGAACAACCCCTTTTTCGGAGCCGTCGAGGGGAATTGGACTGTTGACGGAGAGGAACTTCGCGCGGTATTTGAAACTGCCGGAGCGGATTGCATTTATTGCATCGGCGGCCTAATGCGCAAGGAAGGTATCAATCCCCATGACTTCGACCCGGAGCGGCGGAAGCGTTCCCTAAGTCTGATGGAAGGGATGATTGACCGGGCTTATGCCTATGGAGCCAAGCAGGTCGTAATATGCAGCGGACCCGATGTGGAGCGGGAACAACGGGAGTCCGCCAAGGAGATCATGGCTGAAACATTTGGCCATCTCTGCCGCTATGCGGTTGAACATGCGTCCGATGAACCGCTCTGGCTATGTCTGGAACATTTTGATCGTGAATTGGATCAAAAGCGGTTACTAGGCCCGACCGACGAAACTGTGGCCTTTGTCCATGAAGTAGCTCGGGATCATTTTAATATCGGAATAACTCTCGACTTAAGCCATGTCATACAATTGGGAGAAGATCCCCGCGCTGCGATACGAACTGCCGGACGCCATTTAATCCATGCGCATATTGCCAACTGCGGGCTAGATCCCGAGTACCCGTTGGTCTTCGGGGATAGCCACGCTCGTTTTGGAGTCCCCGGGGGAGCAGTTACCATGAATGACTTGGTCGCTTTCTTGGATGAAGTTTCTCTCCAAGGCTATTTAAGGGTAAAGACCCCGACTCGTTTGCCGGTGATCAGTTTTGAGATCAAACCAGTCGCCCATGAAGACCCATGGGGTTTGGTGGCCAACGGCCAACGGGCGCTGCTTGAGGCAGTTGAGCGGGTCAATCGCGGCCGGTTGGAATGAGATTTCGACTGAAATTAAAGGAGAATGACTAGATGAATCCATTAAAGATCTGGCGTAATGAAACGATTGGCGTCAAGGTGGTGGAGTCACTGAAGAAAAACAATTTCCAGGCCACCTATTGTTCGACCGGTTCGGAGGCGGTCGCCGAAATCCTCAAGCTGATACCTTCTAACGCTACGGTGGGAGTCGGCGGTTCGCAGGCCGTGGCGGAACTCGGTATCTTGGATCAATTAGCTGCCCAAGGGAATATCATACTCAACCATAATCAACCCGGGCTGGATGCAACCCAAAAGTTAGCTGTCCGGCGGCAGCAGTTAACCTGCGACGTTTTTTTGGCAGGTACTAACGCTGTAACCATGGACGGGAAACTTGTCAATACCGACGGGACTGGCAACCGGGTGGCGGCGATGATTTTCGGACCCAAAAAAGTGATCGTGGTGGTTGGGATGAACAAAATAGTTAAGGATCTGGCTGCAGCCGAACAACGGATCAAATCCTGGGCAGCCCCTTTCAATAACAAGCGTTTGAATACCCCCAATCCATGCGTGAAGGCTGGCGAATGCCAGGATTGCCAGGGTCCGACAAGGATCTGTAATGTAACCACGATCATCGGTAAACGCCCATCATTAACGGATATCCATATTTTTATAGTTGGTGAGGATTTGGGGTTTTAAACTAAGGAACTTTATAATTTTAAAGTGATTGTGAGGAATGAACGATGTCTAAAAAGAAAGTATCTGTGATTCATACAGTCGCTTCATCCGTACCGGTCATCGCTAAACTTTTTGCTGAGATTATCCCCGAAGTAGAATTAGTCAGTATGCTTGATGACAGCCTTTTAAACGATGTAATCAAAGTTGGCCAAGTGACGCCGGATATAACTAAGCGATTTGTTGAATACGCGATCATTGCCGCAGAAAACGGAAGCGGCCTCATCCTTAACGCATGTTCCTCAATTGGTGAAACGATATATACCGCTCAAAAGGTAGTTAAAGTGCCGATTTATCGGATTGATTTTGCCATGGCGGAGGAAGCCGTAAGGATTGGCGGAAAAATTGGAGTATTGGCAACGCTGCCGACCACTGTCGGACCTACAGTTAGGTTGATCGAGAAAACCGCGAATGAAATGGGTACGAGCGTTTCAATCAATTCCCATGTATGTACGGGGGCATTTCAAGCTCTTTCGGCGGGGAGAGAAGGAGAACACGATAATACTGTGTCCGGCGCGATTGAAAAAATGGCGCAGGAAGTGAAGGTCATTGTTTTGGCTCAAGCTTCAATGGCTAGAGCGTTACCGCACGTAAAAACGGAGTTGAATATTCCGGTTCTTACCAGTCCCCGGTCTTGTGTGACCAAGTTAAAAGAAAAACTGGTTTTATTAGGGCAAGTAATGTGAGTAATTAATACGATTGAAAGAAATGTGCTAAAGGAAGGACACGTTAATTTTGAAAGGGGTATCATTTAATATGGCAAAAGTAAAAGTTGGAGTCGCAGGGTATGGAACCATCGGGCAGAGGTTGGCGGATGGAGTGGCGCTGCAGAAAGATATGGAACTAATAGGGGTTGCGGATGTTGCTCCTACATTGTCGGTTCGAGCTTTAGCGGAAAAAGGAATGCCTTACAAATTCTATAATGCGCTTCCTGAAAATGAAGATTTGTTGAAAGCTGTAGGAATACCAATTTCAGGCGGGCTTGAAGATTTAGTCGAACAAGTTGATATCATGCTCGATGCGACTAATGCGGGGATTGGGGCCAAAAATAAGGAAATTTATCTGAAGCACAATAAAAAGGCAGTTTTCCAGGGCGGGGAGAAAAATAGCGTGGCGGATGTCTTTTTCCATGGCTATGCTAATTATGAAAAAGGCCTAGGGAAACAGTTTTTAAAACTAACTTCCTGTAATACGACTGGCCTGATTCGGGCGGTTGATTGCCTGGATCGGAAAGTGGGAGTTGAAAAGGTCGCTATTACAATCATACGGCGGGTGGCGGATCCAGGAGACTATAACCGGGGACTGACGAACGCATTGCAAATTGATAAGGCGCCCAACCATCAAGCAGTCGATCTGATGACAATTATGCCGCACATCGACGCAACGGGGATATTGGTACATACTCCGGTAACCCACGGTCATATCATTACAGTTGTAATTTCAACCAAGAAAAAGGTTGAAAAGGGACAAGCCCTTGAGTATTTTGGAGAACATCCCCGGATCCGAGTGGTTAAAATTGCCGACGGCTTTTTGGGAAATGCATCTCTGTTTAAGTATGCCCGGGATTTAGGGAACCCAAGGGGCGACATGTACGAGATCGGTTTATGGGATGAGTCGATTGTTAATTCAGGGAATGATTTGATGTTTGCCATCAATATCCCTCAGGAAGCGGTGGTTATACCCGAAAGCATAGATGCGATTCGCGCCGCTTTGGAATTGCAAACAGAAAGACTGGATGCAGTAGCCGAAACCAACCGTTACCTCGGAATCAACAAAAGGGGTAATCGTTCATGAAAAGCGGGATCAACACCCTTGATGATTTCGATTTCCAAGGAAAAACCGTTCTTTGCCGGGTTGATATCAATCAACCGGTGGACAGGGTAAGGGGAACATTAAAGGATACAACCAGGATTGAGGGTTGTCTACCCACCATCAAGGAGTTGTCGGAGAAAAAAGCCAAGGTCGTTTTACTGGCTCATCAGGGTGGAGACCTTGAATATAAGAATTATTATACGACCAAGCCTCATGCCGAGGTGATTTCGGGGTTTCTAGGGAAACAGATCGGGTTCATTGATGATGTTACGGGTCCTGCGGCCAGGGAGGCAATTAAAAATCTCAAGGAAGGCGAAGTTCTACTGCTGGATAATGTAAGGTTTCTGGCTGAAGAAATGACGCTATTTGAGACTAAATTGAAACTGGGGGAGGAACAACAGAGCAAAACGGAAATAGTGAAGAAACTTGCTCCCCTTGCCAACATCTATATATGTGATGCATTTGCGGCGGCCCACCGCTCTCAGCCTTCCTTGGTCGGTTTTGAGCAGGTGCTTCCTTCGGGAATGGGACGGCTCTTTGAAGCGGAAATGACCGTCCTCGGCAAAGTGATGGACGATCCGAAGCGGCCATGCGTATTCATACTCGGCGGAGCAAAAATTCAAGACGCCTTCATGATGATGAAAACCGTCTTGAAGAACGGAGCTGCGGATATGGTGATTACCGGGGGATTGGTCTCCAATATTATGCTAATAGCGAAAGGGATTGATATTGGAAAGCAATCGGAGGAATTTATCCGTAAAAACCAGCTCACCGAGTTCATCGGGATTGCCCAGGAAATACTTGACGAATATTCCGATAAGGTACTTTTACCGGTTGACCTTGCTTATGTAAAAGACGGCCGCCAAGAAGTTGATGTGGACAATCTTCCTATTGATGAATTGTTGGCGGATATCGGGCATAAAACCGTAGCGATTTATACAAAAGTGCTCGAGGAGGCCAATACCGTATTTATTAACGGACCGATGGGCATTTTTGAAAATGAGTGGACCGAATACGGGACCAAATCGATCTGGGAGGGTGTCGCGAACTCCGGAGCTTTTTCACTGCTTGGCGGGGGTGATAGTATAACCGCCACCAAAAAATATGGCCTGGAATCGAAGATGTCTTACATATGCACTGCCGGGGGAGCGTTGGTTCGCTACCTCTCTGGAGAAGAGCTGCCGGTTGTTAAAGCGTTACGAAAGGCGGAGGCTAGATTTAATAATGGTTGAAAAGAGGAACTAACCAAATGGGTATTCAAGAAGAAGCATTGACTAAGCATTCCGAATGGCAAGGAAAAATCGAAATTACCAGTAGGGTTCCGGTAGCTGATAAAAATGATCTGTCGCTTGCTTATACGCCGGGTGTTGCCGAACCTTGTCTTGCCATCCAGAAAAACAACGAATTATCATATGAATACACCCGAAGGTGGAACCTGGTGGGCGTAATTACTGACGGCACTGCTGTACTCGGCCTCGGGAATATCGGACCGGAAGCGGGCATGCCGGTTATGGAAGGAAAGTGTGTTCTTTTTAAGGAATTTGGCGATGTCGACGCTTTCCCGCTATGCATCCGATCGGAAAACGTCAATGAAATTGTTAACACAATCAAGCTGATCTCGGGAAGCTTCGGCGGTATTAATCTGGAAGACATTTCGGCTCCCCGTTGTTTTGAGATTGAAAGAAGACTAAAGCGGGAATGTGATATTCCCATTTTCCATGATGATCAGCACGGGACTGCTATCGTAGTACTTGCTACGATGTTAAATGCCCTCAAAATAGTAAAAAAAGGTATAGATGATTTATCCGTGGTTGTTAATGGCGCCGGTGCTGCTGGTATTGCAATTACCAAACTGCTGATGAGCATGGGGCTAAAAGATGTTGTATTATGCGATAAACAGGGGGCTATATACGATGGTATGGGGAATTTAAACCCAATGCAAGCGGAAATGGCGCAAATCACTAATTTGGAGAAGAAGAAAGGCACGCTTAGGGAAGTAATCGCCGGAACGGATGTTTTCATTGGGGTATCTGGTCCGCGTATGTTAACTCCGGATATGATTAAATCTATGGCTAAAGATCCAATCATTTTCGCCATGGCCAACCCCGTGCCGGAAATAATGCACGATGAGGCCACCGTGGCGGGAGCCAAGGTAGTAGGAACCGGCCGTTCCGATTGCGCGAATCAGATCAACAATCTGCTGGCATTTCCCGGAATATTCAGGGGAGCGCTTGATGTAAGGGCTCGCGATATTAATGAGGAAATGAAGATAGCAGCCGCAAAGGCTATTGCATCATTGATTAGCGATCGGGAACTAAAACCGGAATATGTGATTCCCGTTCCGTTTGACAGACGAGTCGCCAAAGTTGTAGCGGAAGCTGTTGCAAAGGCGGCCAGGGATAGTGGAGTCGCCAGGAAATAGGTGATGAAATGAAAATTCAACTTAACTATGATAAAGGGAAAGCGGGCTTTGAAATTAATGAAGAAAATGTAGTCGGGGTACTTGAACCCAATTTGGTAGAACATGCGCTCTCCGGTGCGAATGAGGTAGTAAGGGCGTTGCGCGAACCGATCCATTCGAAATGCCTGAAAGATATTGTCCGCCCGGGAGAACAAATTGTTATTATAACCAGTGACATCACCCGGCCTATGCCAACCAAACTGGTTATCCCGGAAGTTCTCAAAGAACTGTATGAAGCGGGCGTTACGGATCAAAATATCAAAATCATATTTGCTTTGGGTATTCATCGAAAACATTCGGTGGAAGATCAAAAATACCTGGTAGGGGAAGATGTCTATCACAAAATCGAGTGTCTAGACAGCGATATTGATGAAGTTCAATTAATGGGCTATACGTCCCGCGGAACTCCGGTTGAAGTTTTCAAGCCTGTCGCGGATGCTGACCGGGTTATTTGCCTCGGCAACATCGAGTATCACTATTTTGCGGGTTATAGTGGAGGAGCGAAAGCTTTATTGCCCGGTGTATCGTCACACCAAACGATACAGGCCAACCATAGCCGGATGATTAATGAGTTTGCCAAATCCGGAAATATAAAAAACAATCCGATCCGGAATGACATCGAAGAAGCGGTAAAGTTTGTCCAAATTGATTTTATTTTAAACGTCATCCTGGATGATCATAAAAACATTATTAAAGCTGTTGCCGGGGATTATATCGAAGCACATCGGGAAGGCTGCCGTTTTCTTGATCAACTTTATAAAGTGGCGATCAAAGAAAAGGCAGATATTGTGATTGCCTCTCCCGGGGGTTTTCCGAAAGATATAAATCTCTATCAGGCTCAGAAGGCGCTGGATAACGCTAAAGACGCCGTAAAGGACGGAGGCGTCATCATACTGGTGGGAAGTTGTAAAGAAGGATTTGGCGAAAGGACTTTTGAAAGATGGATCCGTGGCATGGACACACCTGATGAAATCATCGCCGGAATCCAAAAGAATTTCGAACTGGGCGGTCATAAAGCGGCCGCAATTGCTTTGGTTTCAAAGAAGTGTGATATATTCCTCGTTTCCGACTTAGAGGAAGCGGTAGTAAAAGATATTTTTATGAAGCCATATTCTAATGCGCAAACTGCTTTGAATGAGGCCTTTAATAAATTGGGATGCCAAAGTAAGGTTATTATTATGCCTAACGGTGGATCTACATTGCCTTACTACATAGGCGATTAAAAAGAAAGCCCCTGGCCTTTAGAGTGATTAGGGGTTATTTATTAAGTAACTTTTTTTACGATGTGGATAAGGGCTACCAAAATAAAAATTAATGCCCGCGGAGAAATCCGTAGGCATTTTGTTTTGAATTTTTAAAGGGTGAAGGGTGAAGAGAGAAGTCTTCACAGATCTCCATTTTGGAATAAAATATACCAAAGGAGATGTAAGTAAATTAGTCTAGAGATCAGTTTTGACGACATTTACCGACAGTTTTCCTCCGCCTCGCCGAAGTACGGCTTCCGACATTTTTATTCCCCTCAACCACTATCCTCTTTTGATCCTCTTTCCTAAGTAAGTCCTTCTCCACAAAAAGTTTTTCCCCGGTAAACGGATTCTTACCGGTATAATACATCAAGGCCGAATAGGTTGACGGCAGGGGTGTAAAGATTTGCACTTGTTCGGGGCGAAGCTGAAGTTCCTTTGAGGCGTATTCTTTCAACTTCAACATATCCTCCCGGTCGCAGCCGGGGTGAGCGGCGATCAGGTAATAGGTGAGAAACTGTTTCTTACCGGCCTTCTGGTTCAATTTGTCGAACAAGTCCCGAAAATCCCGGAGCTGTTTCCGTCCGGGTTTGCCCATCAACTTTAAAACCTTCTCCTCGGTATGTTCCGGAGCGATCTTCATTTGCCCGGAGATATGATGTTTTACTATTTCATCAAGGTAGGCGAGGCCTGATTGGCGATCGTTCAAAACCAGGTCGTAACGGATGCCCGACGCCACGAATACTTTTTTGATTCCCGGGATTTTCCGGATCCGCTTTAAGAGTTCAATCTGTCTAAGATGGCTTACCCTTAGGTACTTACATACTTCCGGATGAAGGCACCGCTTCCCGGCACAGCTCCCTTTGGCCAGCTTATTTTGGCATTCGATCCCGTACATGTTGGCGGTTGGGCCGCCCAGGTCCAAGATATAGCCTTTAAAATCAGGCAGTTTGGTAAGGGCGCGGGCTTCGGCCAAGATCGACTCTTCAGTCCGGCTGCGGATGGTGCGTCCCTGGTGAACCGCGATTGAGCAGAAGTTGCACTCCCCATAACAGCCGCGGTGGGTATTGATGGAAAAGCGGATTGTCTCCAAGGCCCGGACTTCGCCGCCTTTTTTATAAAAAGGATGAGCGTCCCGTTGGTAATCAAGGTCGTGAACGGCGGAGAGTTCGGCTTCGGTCAAGTATAATGAAGGCGGATTTTGCACCAAGTAACGCCCGTCGTAGAGTTGAACCAGGCCTTTGGCGGTTAACGGGTCGCTATTTTGATAGAAAAGGTGAAACAGCTTGACCAGTTGTTCCGGGTCTGCCTTAACTTCGGCAAAGGAGGGCAGCTGAAGGTAACCGGAAGGTGGAGCAGCGGCGCTATAGCAGATCCCGTGAATCGTTTGAAAAGGGGCGCAGTCAGCCAACTTTTGGGCTAATTCCAAAACTGTCCGTTCCCCCATTCCATAAACAATTAGATCAGCCTTGGCGTCAAATAATACCGAACGGCGGATGGAGTTGTCCCAATAATCGTAATGGGCGATTCTTCTGAGGCTGGCTTCGATTCCACCCAGGACTACCGGCTTGGTGTTTTTGAAATAACGCCGGATTAGATTGGTATAGACGATTAAGGAACGATCCGGCCGGCGGTTATTTACGCCTCCCGGGGTAAAGTCATCTTGGCGGCGCCTTTTTTTTGACGCGGTATAATTAGCCACCATCGAGTCGATGTTTCCGGAGGTTACCCCCCAAAATAAACGGGGTTCGCCCAAACGAGTAATATCCGCCTCGGTTTCGGTATCGGGCTGGGCAATGATCCCCACCCGGTAACCTGCGTTTAGCAACACTTTACCGATGACCGCCGCTCCGATATAAGGGCTGTCGATATAAGTGTCCCCGGAAACCAAAATCACATCGAGCTTGTCCCAACCGAGACTGTCTAGTTCTTCGCGGGTAGTAGGGAGAAACATAGGCGCTCCTTCGAAAATAGTAACCAGAATTCAGGAGCCGGAAATCAGTAAGATTTTTGCCAATGCCCTGAACCAAAAATCATTCCGGTTTTTAGATTAGCCTCTAACTTTTAATCCCAGTCTTTCTACTTTTAGAAGACCTCAAAGCTCTACTTACACCATTGGCTCATGGTTTCTGCCCTTAAGGCTCCAAAGCTTTACTTGCGCTACTGACTCCTGACCACTTCATTTAGATGCTGTCTTTATTATTGCTCTTTTAGCCTAAATATGCAACTTTCAATTTTTTCATCGTATTAGGCAGGGGAAAGAGGGAATATATAGAAATTGGTATTTGTGCGATCCCATTAGTTGTTAATTTAGGCGGTTTCATAATTCCTTTTTTCCGGCTTTGCATACAATATATTGATAGACTAAAATAAAATCTACACTATATATTGTATGCAAAGATAAATTTTTGTAATTATGAAACTCGCTCAATTGAATAACGGCCTTACATAAACGGGAGGATTAGATATGTACTGCCCTAAATGCGGGAAAAGCTATCAAGCTGATTTCAAAAGTTGCCCTTATTGCAATAAGAAAGAAAAAGAAACCATAGCTGGGCCGGTCCGGGACAATTTCGGCAATTACCGCGAGCGGACATTTACCAGGTTATTCCAGCCCAACCAGGCTGATTTGCCGCTGAGGCTGGCCGCAATGATGATCGATTTCGTAATTTTAGTGATTCCATTCTCCATTTTAATCTATTTCGCCAAGGCTTTCGGAGTCATCTTGTGTATCGTCATTGGCTGGGCATATTATGCTTTACTGGAAAGTTCCACGCTTCGGGGGAGCATCGGGAAGTTTGCGTTGAAGCTTGAAGTAACCGACTTAGAAGGGCAACCCATTGATTTACTCCAATCCACCAAGCGGTACTTTGCGCATTATCTCTCGCTCATAACCTTTGGTGCTGGTTTTATAATCTTGGCTTTTAACGATAAAAAACAAGCGGTTCATGACCTACTTTCCGATTGCATGGTTTTAGATGTTACCCAACAAAGTAAGAATTCCACTATGTAAATGATGGAGGAATTAAAATGAATGATGATCTGAAGTACCAACGGGCAAAGGAACGGGTCCAGGAGATTAAATGGGTATATATACATATCGTAATTTACTTCATTGTAAACACCGGGTTAATGTTGGTAAACCTTCTTACTAACCGGGAGCATCTTTGGTTTTATTGGCCGGCCTTGGGCTGGGGAGTGGGATTGTTGGCGCATTCCTTTTCGGTCTTCGTAAGCGGAGGCTGGTTCGGTAAGGAATGGGAGGAGAAAAAGATCCAAAGTATTTTGAAAAAAATGGAAGATGACGGTTCAAAATAATAGATATTATGTCGGAATAAGTTTTCTGGACATACACGGATTATTGCGACATATTTTCCGCAATTCATAAATTGAAATAAATACAATTATTTACTCTTTTCCACCCATGGTTTAAGGATGGAAAAGTATAATCAAAATTTATTTCATTTTATACCTCAAAATAATGGCGGATTACGCCTTTTTTTATATAGGAAAAGAGCTATCTATTTATGACAGCCTAATATTTATTATCCGGCATATAAATTAATAATTCCGCAACCGAGACGTTTTCCGGCGTTACCCGACGGCTGGGAGCGGTAATCGTCGGGATTTTGGTGAATGATGACTGGCTTACCGATAATATCCATTACTTGGAACCGGTCGGTGAAAAAGCTCATTTCAGCGCGTCCCCGATTAGAGAAAAGCACTGGAAAGTCACCGGCGTGATTGCCATGGGGTTGGTCGTCCGGATTCCAATGCCCGCCGGCTGCCTGAAAGGGATCAAGCGGATCGCCGATGGCGCAATCCCCGAATTGGTGGAGGTGAAACCCAAAGGGACCGATTGGGGCTTGATTATCCCGGGCGGGGCGATAGGCCGGGAGTCCGGAGACGGCCGCCAGGACCTGTGTACCTCCAGGGACATCCCAGAAGTAGACGTATCCGCTCAATTCCGGAGCCAGAGGCCCGCCATTGATCTGGGCTACAGCGAAGTTCATCCGGTTTTCCGAGTATGGCCAGGCCATACCCCTGGCATAAGTAGGGGGACTATCAGTTAACGGTCTCTGAGTTTTTGGCCTGGTGACCCTTGTTTTCTTCATAAACATCTCCACCTTGTACGAGATTATTACTTTCGCATACCTTTTCTTCTGCCATTATTATATGAGACTGAGGCGGAGATGGTTTTTGTTTTGATCCCGAGCGGCAAATTTTGTGCCATAAATTTTGGATTAATCCATTTTGATTACCTTTTGGCTTCTGGCCAGGCTCAGATTTGGGAGAGTCCAGCTTAATTTCAAAATAATTGCCTTCCGGACAAAATGGTTTGGCATAAACAGTCAGGTTTTCAAAGGGAATGTCAGCAGTTTGGTTATTGCTGTCAAACTTTATTTTGGTTTTCATTTTAAGCGGTTCTTCAAGCCAAACGGAGATTTTACAGATCATTCCGGGCGCCACCTTTACTTTTTTAGTTTCTTTTAAAAGCATATTAAGATTAACTGTTAATTGCCTTACTGCTTTTAACATAAGTTTAAAGGTGTTTTATCCGGGGGACTAAGAACGTGGTTGTAATTGAGCTTCGGACTTTTTTATCTCCCAGGGACGCTAAGACGCAGAGGTTAAACTATCAGGGTATTAAGGTATAACACCTAATTTCATAGCGTTTCAACCGGAATTTATCAGCTCAACTCCGGTCTCTGCGGCGGGAGATTAATGGTTTTTTTCCATGAACCCCGTCAGAGTTGCCTTAAATCATATTGCCCGGGGATTGCTGTTAGAGAGAACCAAGCGGAGGTTTAAATACCTTTAGTAAACTGGAGAGCCATAATTTATGGAAATATTGACAAAAATAAGTTAACCATGTTAATATTAAGACATAGTTAATATGCCGGAATTTTCGATCTTAGGAACAAATTTCTGTTAGGCACGTTAATTAGAATATACTAAGAGATAATAGTCAAGAATCACCGTTAATTTGGATAACGGTATATTATTTGTAATTGGGTTAGCACTCACTTTGTAAGAGTGCTAACAAAAGATCTTTTAGATCGTTTAAAATCCGTAGGAAATAATAGTAACAACTGACTTTGACGAAACCGGATCGAAAGTGCTACCGCAAGGAAGACGGTTATCAGGAGTTACTCAGTTGGAAGGGATGAAAGATATGGATCTGAACCGAATGACCGAGAAAGTCCAACAATCTTTAATGGATGCCCAAAGCTTGGCGGCGCGGGAGAGCAATCAACAGATCGATGTGGAGCATTTACTCTTGGCTTTATTGGAACAGGAAGGCGGGTTAGCGGGTTCGATTTTAATAAAGGCCGGAGTGGACTTGGCTGGTTTGACCCGCCGAATTAAAGATGAAATAGAGAGGTTGCCGCGGATATCCGGCCCGTCGGGAGGGGCAGAACAGGTTTATGTTACCAGCCGCCTTAATCGGGTATTGGCTCTGGCGGAAGACGAGGCCAAAAAGCTTAATGACGATTATCTATCAGTCGAACATCTATTGATGGCGATGGCCGCCGACAGCGGAGCGGCCGGACGGATATTTAAGGAATATAAGCTAACCAAAGAACGAATATCCAGCGCATTAAAAGCGATCCGGGGGAGCCAACGGGTGACTTCCCCAAATCCCGAGGCGACCTATGAAGCTTTGGAAAAGTATGGGCGGGATCTAATCAAGTTGGCAGCCGAGGGTAAGTTGGATCCGGTAATCGGTAGGGATGAAGAAATTCGCCGGGTGGTTCAGGTGCTGTCGCGCCGAACCAAGAATAACCCGGTGTTAATAGGGGAACCGGGGGTCGGCAAGACCGCCATCGTGGAAGGTTTGGCCCAGCGGATTATCCGGGGCGATGTCCCGGACGGGCTTAAAAATAAACGGGTAGTCTCCCTCGATATGGGGGCGCTGATCGCCGGGGCTAAGTATCGCGGGGAATTTGAAGAACGGCTGAAGGCGGTCTTAAAAGAAGTCTAGGATTCGGACGGGCAGATTATTTTATTCATCGACGAACTGCATACTGTGGTTGGCGCCGGGAGAACCGATGGGGCTATGGATGCCGGTAATTTACTCAAGCCAATGTTGGCTCGGGGTGAATTGCACTGTGTCGGTGCTACCACCCTTAATGAATACCGGAAACATATTGAAAAAGACGCGGCCTTGGAACGGCGCTTCCAAACCGTATTGGTCGATCAGCCCACTGTGGAGGATACCATCTCCATCTTGCGTGGTTTAAAAGAACGTTACGAAGTGCATCACGGGGTCCGGATCCGGGATGGGTCTTTGGTTTCGGCGGCGGTACTATCGCAACGCTATATCTCGGACCGTTTTCTTCCAGATAAAGCTATTGATCTGGTTGATGAGGCCGCGGCAAAGCTGAGGACGGAGATTGACTCGATGCCTTCTGAGTTGGATGAGATGCTCCGCCGGGTAATGCAATTGGAGATTGAACGAGAGGCTCTCAAAAAAGAGACGGATCAAGCTTCACAGGAACGCTTGAACCGGCTGGAGAAAGAACTGGCTGATCTTAGGCTTGAGTCCGACGGGATCAAAGCCCGTTGGAACTCGGAGAAGGAAGCCGTCCATAATTTGCGACGGATCCGGGAGGAGATCGAAGCGACCAAGGCCGAGATCGAACGGGCCGAACTACAATATGATCTGAACCGGGCCGCCGAATTGAAATACGGCAAGTTAACCGGCTTGGAAAAGAAACTTCATCAGGAAGAGGAGTCCCTGGCGAAAAATCAGGGTGTTTCGCGGTTGATCAAAGAAGAAGTTGACGAACAGGATATCGCCGAGGTGGTGAGCCGCTGGACAGGGATTCCTGTGACCAAGTTGATGGAAGGGGAGATCCAAAAATTGCTCCACCTGGAGGAGGAGTTGCACCGGCGAGTAATTGGCCAGGACGAAGCGGTAACCGCTGTTGCTGAAGCGGTAATTCGGGCCCGTTCGGGGCTGAAGGATCCGAACCGCCCAATTGGCTCCTTTATATTCCTCGGCCCCACTGGTGTTGGAAAAACGGAGCTGGCTAGGGCTTTGGCAGAGTTTCTCTTTGACGATGAGAATACAATGATCCGGATTGATATGTCCGAGTACCAAGAGAAACACACCGTGGCCCGGTTGATCGGAGCGCCTCCGGGTTATGTCGGTTATGAAGAGGGCGGCCAGTTGACCGAGGCAGTTAGAAGGAGGCCCTATGCGGTGATTCTCTTCGATGAGATTGAAAAAGCCCACTATGATGTCTTCAACCTGATGCTTCAGATCTTGGATGACGGTAGGCTCACCGACGGCCAGGGGCGGACGGTTGACTTTAAAAATACAGTGGTGATTATGACCTCCAACGTTGGTAGCCAGAAGATTTTAGAGTATAAGGGGGCTTTTAACGGAGCGGGTTACGAAGCGATGAAAGGGGCGGTGCTGGAGGAGATGCGCCGTAACTTCCGGCCGGAGTTTCTAAACCGGATTGATGAGATCATCGTCTTTCATGCCCTCGATGAAGAACATTTGAAGGAAATCATCGAGATCCATTTGGGCCGGATCCGGAAGAGGCTGGAGGAGCGGCATATCAGCCTGGAGTTGACAGACTCCGCTAAAAGCCATTTAGTGAGGGTCGGTTATGAGCCGGCTTACGGGGCTAGGCCTTTGAAGCGGGCGATCCAAAAGGAAGTGGAGACGCCCCTGGGACGGTTGCTGCTTAAGGGGGAAGTCCGGGATGGGCAGAGGGTTAAAGTGGATTATGACCAAGGAAAAGGCTTGGTGTTTAAGTCGGAGTGATGATGGGGGAAGGCTTAGCTGAAAGGTTGAAAAGAAAAGCGCTGGAAGTTTAGTTTTATACTTCGCCGCGCTTTTGATTCTTCCCATTTAATCCATTCGGAAGGCTTCGGCAATCGATTAATAATCTAGAAATAAAACTTTTTCAAAACGAAGCCTATAATTGCCGGCTCCTACGGTCATGATGATGCTTCACCACAATTTTTCAAGAGAGCCTGCCACTCTTTTTCTACATGCGCAGTTGTTGCTTCTTGGATTCTTTCATTCCCCGGCTGGAAAACATGGCGGAAACGGGACTGTTTTTTCATCCATTCCAAAGGAGAGCTTACTTCTTTGGGATTTAAAGTGATTCTCCATTCCCCATTGGTTACTTCATAGAGAGGCCACATTCGGCAGGCTACCGCTTCGCGGGCAAGTTCCATTGTTATTTCCGGTGAAAATCCCCAACCTAACCTACATGGCGATAAAACATTGATAAAAGACGGTCCATCTATAGCCAAGGCTCTCTGGACTTTAGTAACAAAGTCATTCCAATATCCAACAGAGGCTTGTGCGACATAAGGTATATTGTGGGCTGCCATTATCTTGGTTAAATCCTTTTTAAACTGTGTTTTTCCGGGGATTTTTTTTCCGGACGGGCTGGTTGTCGTATTGGCTCCAAAGGGGGTAGCGCTTGAACGTTGAATCCCTGTATTCATATAAGCTCCGTTATCATAACAGATGTATAACATCCTATGTCCTCGTTCCATCGCGCCGGAAAGGGATTGCAAACCGATATCATAAGTTCCGCCATCGCCGCCAAAAGCGATAAAATTGATATTTTTATCGATCGCTCCTTTTTTCTTAAGGGCGCGATATGCAGTTTCTACCCCGCTGATGGTAGCGGCAGAATTTTCGAACGCATTATGAATAAAAGGGACATTCCAGGCTGTGAAGGGGAAAATAGTTGTCGTCACTTCCAGGCAACCTGTGGCCGAACCAATAACAACTGGATTTTCAGCGGCTAACAAGGCCTGTCTAACTACAACCGGAGCGGCGCAGCCAGCGCAAGCACGGTGCCCGCCGGACAAGGGTTCGCCTTTTTTGATCATTTCTTTGATATTTGCCATTCTTTTCGCGCCTCCTATTCCCTTACACCAAGATATTGAATTAGAGTCTCTATTTTTATAGTGTCTTTAATCTTCATTAATGTCCGATAGATATTTTCAAGATCTGCTACAAAAATATCCCTGCCGCCCAAACCGTAAATATAATTGACTATTAATGGCCTATTGGCTTGATCATATAAAGCGGAACGCACCTCGTTAAAGACAGGGCCTCCGTAATTACTAAGACTGTCGGATCGATCCAGGATCGCAACGGCTTTGACATTTTGAAGGGCAACTGCGATTTCTTCCGCCGGGAAAGGCCGGTAAACACGGATTTTTAACAATCCCGCCTTAATCCCTTGCTGGCGTAAATTATCAATAGCCGCTCTCGTAGTGCCAGCTGTTGAACCCAGACATACTATTGCAATCTCAGCATCATCCAATTGGTATTGGTCAATAAAACTATAATAACGGCCGAACGTATCGCCGAATTCCTTACCTACTTTAGCAATTACTTCTTTGGCATTAGCCATTCCGGCGGCAATTTGACGGCGATGTTCAAAGTAAAAATCAGTAAAGTCCAAGGCTCCAGCGGTAATCGGTTGATTCACATTCAAGAGCGGATGGGCCGGTTGGTACTTCCCGACAAAATTACGGATATCAGCATCGGAGATCAATTCTATGGATTCCAGCCCATGACTGATGATAAAACCGTCCGTGGTTACCATAGCAGGCAAGGATACATCCGGATGTTCGGCAATCCGGACCGCTTGGAACATATTATCATATGCTTCCTGGGAATTCTCCGCAAAGATTTGAATCCATCCGGCGTCACGGCAAGCCATAGTATCACTGTGATCACAATGAATATTGATCGGGGCGGATATTGCCCTGTTTACCTCCGCCAGTATAATCGGTAAGCGCATACCGGCTGCGATATATAAAATTTCCGACATCAAAAGTAGTCCTTGAGATGAGGTGCCAGTCATCACCCGGGCTCCACCGGCTGATGCTCCGACACAAGCGCTCATTGCTGAATGCTCGCTTTCTACTGCTATGTATTCAGTGTCTACCTCGCCATCGGCTACATATCCGGAAAAGATTTGGACAATTTCCGTGGCGGGGGTAATCGGATAAGCGGCTACCACATCCGGGTTTATTTGACGCATGGCCTCGGCCATCGCTTCATTTCCGGTACGGGCCACTACTTCTTTTGTAACCATTTGGTTCCTCCTTTTTTCCTTACTCTACTTCAGTTTCATCTTTCATAACGATGGCTTTATGTTTGGCGGGACATTCATGAGCGCAAATTCCACAACCTTTACAATGTTTATAGTCGAAACCAACCATTTTTCCATCTTTAATAATGATTGAAGCATCCGGGCAAAAAATCCAACAGAATGAACAATTGATACAATTCTCCGGAATTAATACCGGCTTTTTACTTCGCCAATCACCCGTTTCATATTCTTTGGCCGTACCGCCTTCCAGTATTAAGCCCCCTTTTGGCAAATTCTTATAGCCGAGTCCGTTCATTCGCTGCGTACCTCCTTGTATGCCCGAGATACTGCTAAAATGTTTCCATCGATAACCTCAGGTTTGTTTTTAAACTTTTTTTCCAATTTATGACGTGTGTCATTAAGTAAAGTATCTAGATCTACAATGCCCGTTACCTTAGATAATGCGCCTAAAAGGGGCGTGTTGGGGATTGCCCGCCCGATAGTATCAATTGAGATCTTGTTCGCGTCAATTGTATAGACTTTTCTATCTTTTAAATTCAATAATGTCCGGATTTCGGCAGGCAATTTCGGGGTATTGACGATCAGGGCGCCATCTTCCGGCAGCCCTTGGGTGACATCCACCTTACCTAATAATGTGGGATCTAATACTACGACGACTTGGGGATTGGTTACACCGCAATGGATCGTTATCGGTTGATCACTAATCCGGTTATACGTTTTCATCGGAGCGCCCATACGTTCCGGACCATAGTCCGGGAAGGCTTGCATAAATCGGCCTGTACTGACCATGGTTTCTCCCAGAAGCAATGCTCCTGTTTTAGCGCCTTGCCCTCCTCTCCCATGCCAACGAATTTCTAATAATTCTGCCATGTTGTTCCTCCTTTATTTTATTAAACTGATAAACAATTGAAAGTGTTGCCTAATCTTTGCTTCAAGTTCCGATGTATCTTTATTTTCTATAACATGCAAAAAATATTGATGATAGTAAAAATTGATCATTGCGTTATACATTGAAGCTAGCAATTCCAGATCGATTTTTTTGATTAACCCTTTTTCTTGTAATTTTTCAAACAGCCTTATTACTGAAACCTTATTTTCATCGAAATACCATTGCTCATAAAAATCACGCGCTTTAGGATTGCGATAAAGCTCCATTAGTAATATTTTTATAATCTTATTCATTTTTTGGGTGGATGTTGTTTCAATTATTTTGTTAAATCCTTTTGCTAAGATTTCTTCCGGCGGTATACTATTAACAATATAGTCTAGCTTTTCATCGGGAATTCTTGTTTTAACTAATTCTTTTTGATAGTAGCCCAGTATATCATCAAAGATCTCTTCTTTACTGGTAAAATGGCTATAAAGGGAACTTACTTTGAGATTGCTTTTTTCGGCCAGTTCTCTTACGGAGGTTTCAAAAAAACCCTTTTCTGAAAAAAGGTCAATTGCAGATTCGATGATTTTTTCTTTAGTGGTTAACTTTGGAGTTGTTTCCATATTTAACACCTCAAACAAATATATAAAAGGAATATATGCTTCATTGAAAGCTTTACATCCAAAAAACATATTACAAAATATATAGTTCTACTTCTTTAAATTAGAATTTGCAGTTTAATGTAGTTGATCACACTTTTTGACCGGTTTATATTTAGTTTTAATGACATATAAATTCTCATATAATTTGACCAGTCATAATACCGTGGTTTGGCTGATATTAGCAACAAAAACATAGTTAGCGTATTGATATTCTATGTTTTCTTGTTTCTGGCTGGAATAATTTGCTTGTATTGCAACTGGTTCTTCTTGTATATTTAGGCGGTTTCATAATTCCTTTTTTCCGGCTTCGCATACAATATATTGATAGACTAAAATAAAACCTACACTATATATTGCATGCGAAGATAAATTTTTGTAATTATGAAACTCGCTCATATTAACAAATTATTCCGGTCAAAATAGTGTGAGCAGTTTATGTAACATTTATTCTTAGCAAAAACAGTTTTGAAGATAACGCGTTAAACCGTTTGCGATTATTTTCAAAACGAGCTTATAATATTGAATTTACCAAAGTAGAAATAGTATATATTTTGCAATTATTTTCGTTAAAATAATAACATACGAGCGATCGTTCGTCAAATAATTTCTATTATTGTCACCCATATTTGAGGATTGGCATTATTAATTTTTCGTTCCAAAGATAATTAAATTTCAGTAAATATAGAGGTGGAAAGGGTCAGACGACGAAATAAGGGTTGTAGTTAAATGTCTTAATTAAATGGAGCGGAGAAACATGAGCCTGAAAGTGAATCCAAAGGCGCGCGGTTTGATTTTCGACATCGACGGAACATTGGCCGATACTATGCCTACTCATTTCCGGTCTTGGCAAAAGGTGGCCGAAAGGTACGGATTTGATTATCAGGAGTCGTTATTCTATCAATTATCCGGTATGCCGACCGGGGATATAGTTTTGTATCTTAATAAACATCAAGGGACGAATCTGGATCCGGAAGAGGTTACCCGAGCCAAGAACCAAGCTTACCTGGGGATCAACGGAGATATTCGGGTGATTGAGCCGGTTTTTAAGATAGTGGAAGCAAATTACGGTAAATTGCCGATGGCCCTCGGGACCGGGGAATATAGGAATATTGCCCTGGTAAATATCAGGTTAACCGGGTTGGATCGGTATTTCGACAAGATCGTGACCGCGGATGATGTAACCAAATCCAAGCCGGATCCGGAGACTTTTTTGAAATGCGCTCAATTAATAAATGTGCCGCCGGAATTTTGCCAGGTTTTTGAAGACGGGGGCGCTGGGCTGGAAGCCGCTCGAAGGGCGGGAATGATTGTGACGGATGTGAGGCCTTTTATAAAAAATGATGTTTCGGCCTAAGCTCTTCCTCGGTAATAAAGTTAAATTCCAAAGTTTTTATCTCCCGCAAAGGCGCCAAGAGGCAAAGAATAAATTTAGGGCATATTGTCAACGCTTCAACGCAATAGATCGGCGTAAGTCTGAGGCTTTGCGTCGCTGCGGGAGGTTGATATTTTTTTGCAATGATATTCGTCAGCTAATAACCTCTGATGTCCTTGAGTAAGTCTTCCTTTCCGCTTCGCTTTTAAAAATCTGCAACCAATCAAGGACTTAGATCGAGGATCAAGGTAAGTGAAAGGGACTGTGAAACTAGAATCACGGTCTTACGTTTTAAAAAATATGGCGCAAATGCGGGGGTTATTAGCAAGCGGCAATCCCTCCGCTTCCCTTATGGTGAAACGGTCAATAAATTATGTTATAATTACAATAATCGAATCATTCCGAGCCATTACCCACGTCTATCAAGTAAAGAATGTAGTCTTTTATATGGAAAATGTTCTACTTGCCGAATTACGGATTAAAATTATTACTGATTATAAAGTTAATTCAGGTAAGATAATCAACTCGCCCCCTTAATCCTCCTCTCTATAACGAAGCGATAAATTGAGGCGACTCTATAGAGAGGGGGGTTAGGTTCATTCTGAAAGCCGGCTTTGAAGCGTCATTTGAGGAATTTAAAAAACTGCGTGCCCCTCTTTATTGACAAAGCTATTTTGAGCGCTTCAGTATAGAGAGGGGCCGGATTATAGCAGCTTTGAACACCAATTTGACGCGGGGTGAGTCGCAATTTGGAATCATAACCAAGCACCCTTGCTGATCTAAGTTTGTAACCTAATTATTTGTAACGGGTCATGATTAATAGATTTAGAAAGGGGAATCAAAATGGAGGCTTTATCTTTCATTGCCAATATGGAATTGCTCGCCGTGCTCTATTTGTTTGTCGGTTTGTCGCTGGTCATCTTCGAAATGTTCATCCCCGGTTTCGGGTTTCCGGGAATGCTGGGGTTAATATTATTAATCTTCACAGTGGCCCGGACCGCTCAAAATATCACCCAAGCCTTGATCCTGATCGGCGCGATCATAGTAATCTTGGCCATAGCCTTGATGATTGTGCTCCGTTCGGCATCTAAGGGGCGGTTAGCTAAGAGCCTGGTCCTGAACAACTCCTTTAAAAAAGAGGACGGTTATACCAGTACTGAGGATCTATACAGTTTTTTGGGGAAACAGGGAACAGCGTTGACTGTTTTAAGACCGGCGGGGACTGCTGATGTCGAAGGAACCAAGTTGGATGTAGTAACCGAGGCTGAATTTCTACCTCAAGGCACCAAGCTCCGAGTGGTTAAAGTCGAAGGACGCAGGGTTGTGGTACGCGGGTTGAGCAGTTAGGAATTTAAAGGTGGAGGCGTAGCAATGGATTTATTGAGCGTATTTGTCTTATTAATCTTAGTAGTCGTGTTTTTCTCGGTTTTTTTCAGCTTTATTCCGGTTGGTTTATGGATCTCCGCTTTTGCGGCCGGGGTTCGGATTGGAATTTTCAACCTAATCGGAATGCGGCTCCGGCGGGTTGTCCCTTCCAGCATTGTCATTCCGCTGATTAAAGCGAACAAAGCCGGTCTGGACGTTTCGTCAAACAAACTAGAAGCCCATTATCTGGCGGGAGGAAATGTCGATCGGGTAATCAATTCGCTGATTGCTGCCCAACGGGCGAATATCCCCTTGGAATTTGAACGGGCCGCAGCCATCGACCTGGCCGGCCGGAATGTTTTGGAAGCAGTCCAGATGAGCGTCAATCCCAAGGTGATTGAGACCCCGATTGTGGCGGCTATCGCCAAGGACGGCATCGAGCTGAAGGCCAAGGCCCGGGTGACAGTGAGGGCTAATATCGACCGTTTGGTCGGAGGCGCCGGAGAGGAGACCATCATCGCCAGGGTTGGGGAGGGGATCGTCACCACAGTCGGATCGGCCGACAGTCATAAAACCGTCCTGGAAAACCCGGATTCGATCTCAAGGACCGTTTTGAACAAAGGTTTGGATGCTGGAACCGCTTTTGAAATCTTATCGATTGATATTGCCGACGTGGATGTAGGTAGGAACATCGGCGCCCAACTACAAATGGACCAGGCGGAAGCCGATAAGAAAATCGCCCAGGCCAAAGCCGAGGAAAGAAGGGCAATGGCCGTAGCCAAGGAGCAAGAGATGAAGGCGGCGGTTCAAGAGATGCGCGCCAAGGTCGTGGAGGCCGAGGCCGAAGTGCCGAAAGCCATGGCCAGCGCTTTACGTGACGGCAAACTGGGAGTTATGGATTACTATAATATGCAAAATGTAATCGCCGACACCCAGATGAGAGGCTCAATCTCCGGCATGGCCAAGAATGACGGTCCCGGAACTGAAAAGAAATAAACCGCCGGGGATTGCCGGTTGAAGGAGTTGGGGATAATGGAAATGGAACTCTTTTTAAAGCATAAACCAAAGCGTTCTTCAAAGCCGGGACCGCCGCCTTTACCCGCTACGGATCCATTGCCGGTTAAGAATGATTCGGTCTCCGATTCCGTCTTTGGCGCTAATGAGATTGGGAGAGACGATGGTCTTGATTTTGAGCTAAACCGTACCAGTCTCTTGCAGGGTATTATTTTGACGGAGGTTTTGGGAAGGCCGAAAGGGAGTAGCAGATTTCGGAAATAGGGGATAGCCATCAAGTCCCGATCCCGGCCTTTTTGAGTGGTAATCAAGAAGCTGTCTCGGTAGAGGCAGCTTCTTTGTGGATCGTTACTTTGTTCCAAACACCACTTTTACTTTCATTCCCTTACCCTGCGGCAAAACCAAGCAACATTCCTCAGCTTCAAATTTGTTCCAATTCTTACCGTTGATCTCGACTCGTTCGATGATTACATCAGGGTTTTCGGTGATCTTCACATAATGCCGAGTTCCGTCCGTGACGGCGGACAAATTGAAGAAAAGTTCGGCCGGCTCTTTACGTACATAAAGTTGCAGGTATAAGTAGTTCATCAAAGCATGTTCCATGGTATGATAGGCCGATTTATACAAATCCCCCTTCAAGCCGTACCGTGGAGTTCCGTTTTGTTCTGTATAAGCGAATACTTCCTTGTTTTGGCGATCGACCAGGTAACGGTCCCAAAACGAAGCGTTTTTTTGGAAATAATCCAGGTAACGCCGGTCTGAAGTCAGGCTGTAAAGGTTTAACATCATAAAATTACCTTCGGTCAGGGTCCACCAGCATTTTTGTTTTTCGGAAGCGGTTCCGGCCGGACGCTTGATATGCTTTGAAAAAAACCAACCGCCGTATTGATTGTCCCAGCCGGTTGCCACCATTTTGGCCGCAAGTTTTTCAGCGCAAGCCAAGTAACGTTTATCGCCGGTCAACCGATAGAGCCTTAGTAAGACCCAGGCGGTCTTGAGGTTGTGGCCGATATCGATTTGGCCAGGTCCGAGGTAACTGTCGCGGTAGTCCCAGGTCCGGGAAAAATTGGCCCGGATGTAGCCGGTTTGCGGATCATACATCCGGTTGACGGCCAGATTGCCGATGTCTTTTAAGTCATTAAGCAGATCCGGCTCTTTGGTGCTCAGATAATAATAGAACAAATAGGCGGTGGCGGTATCGATTTGGGAGTTAAAACTTTTAAAGGTTTGCGAGACGTCCCAATCCCGATTAACTATAGCATAGTAGCCTTGGTATTTTTTGTCCCAAGCCTTCTCCTTCATCAGGCGGTGTGTTTTTTCGACCAGCTCCAGGGCCTGCCGGTCGCCGGTGACATAGTAATAAAAAATCGGTCCCAGGTTACCATAGGTTTCGTCGAATAGATCTTTAGTTGAAATAGTGGGCTTGTTATTTCGAAGCTCAGTATACCAGCCGCCATATTGTTTGTCCCAACCGTGTTTTCTCAAATAAGTTAAACCATGTTCGGCCAAAGTAAGATATTTTTCATCCCCGCTCAATAGATAGGCGGCGCAAAAACCAAAAGTCGCCCGAGAGACCATCCGGGGATATTTTAAAACCGAATTCGGATGGATAGAACCATTCGGGTTGATATTGGTAAAGAAACCGCCACCTTTTTGATCAATGGTCGGAACCCAGAACGGAATGCTCTCCTCGAGGGCTTGTTTTTTCCAATAAGCTCCCGTCATGAATCCTTCCATATTGGGTTCCTCTACTGCGTTACCAACCCGATTGAACCGGTGATCAAAATGAGAAACGCCAACAACAACTGAATTTTTTTCATTTTGTATCGCCTCCCATGATAAAGAGATAATTAAATTGTAATAAGTTGAATTAAATTCATTAATCTTTTCATCAGGCCCGGCTTTAGGGACCCGATGCTTATTAGAAATTTAATTCAACTTATATAGATCAAATCTTATATAGGGAATTTACTTTATCCCTTATAATTGAGCAAGTTGGATCTTTCATCGACAAATCAATCCTTATTATTGATGTTGAATCCGTTCTATGTCTTAAGACACAATCCGCCATCAAAAATAAGTTGGTAAAGTCTTTTCAAATTAATCCCAAAGAGCACGAACTTGCTAAAAAAATCGCTTTGTAGTATAATCTGTGATAATGCAAAGGGGAGTAATTTTCCCGCCGAAATTTTTGCGGTTTGGCAGGGTCAACATACCGGCTTACAGCCTGGCCTTGTCAGTCTTATCGGACTAATGAGACCTTTGCGCCTGTTTAGGCGCATTGGTCTTTTTTACAATTATATAAAAGTCGGCCAATAGCAACCTTTATCTTTGCAATGAAATCTTAATCAATTGATAAATGTTGCATTAGCCAGGAGGAAAATGAAATTGAAAATTGTAATAGTCGGCGCCGGTAAACTTGGCTTCGATCTAGCGCGGGTATTATCACAGGAGGATCATGACATTATCGTCATTGACAAAGATGCCGAGGCGATCAAGCCGATTGACGATAACTTTGATGTGATGACCGTAGTGGGGAACGGCGCCAGTGTTAAGGTCCTGGAGGAAGTCCAAGTTAAAACCGCAGATATTTTACTGGCGGTAACCGATAATGACGAATTAAACATTATCGCTTGTATGCTTGCTAAGCGATTTGGGGTGCGGACTACTGCGGCCAGGGTCAGGAACCCGGACTATTCTCCCACGTTACCCTCGGTCTTATCTTATACCAGTTTCGGGATTGACCTGATCATCAATCCCGAATACCTGGCTGCCCAGGAGATCTTCCGGTTGATCGAAGTCCCTACCGCCATGGGTATTGAATACTTCGCCGGAGGCAAATTAAGCATGATCGGCATTAAAGTTGCCGAAGAAATGGAGATCGCCGGGAAGAAAATTGCTGAGCTAAACTTGGAAAAGTATACAATTGTGGCGGTGATCCGGAAGGAAAAAGTGATCATCCCGAATGGAAACACGCAGCTTTTACAGAACGATAAAATCTTCGTCCTGGGGAAAACCGCCGGATTTCATAATTTAAATGGCTTAATGAAATTAAAGAAACCCAAGTTTAAGCAGATTGTAATTGCCGGGGGCGGCTTGATCACCCAATATCTGATTTATTTATTAAGGACCAAAAAGAACCTGCCGGAGATCAAAGTGATCGAGCCATCGGTGGATAGGTGCCGCAGTCTCTCCACGGATTTGGAAGGCTGCCAAATCGTCTGCGCCGATGCAACCAGGATGGAGGTCCTTGACGAAGAGAATTTAGGGGAGACCGATATTTTTATCTCATTAACCGGGTCTGATAATTCAAATCTGGTGGCTTGCATGTTAGCCAAAAAGAGAGAGGTCAATGAGGTTATTTGTGAGGTATCCCGGGAGGATTATATCTCGCTGGCGGAAAGCATCGGGGTCACTGCTACCATTACGCCGCGCCTTTTGACGGTAAGCACAGTCCTAAAGTTAATGCGGAAGAAAAATGTGATCTCAGTTAACCTTCTTAATACTGGGGAAGCAGAGATGCTTGAATTGGAAGCGGAATCCGGTTCCCCGATTACCCAGTCGTACTTGCGCGATCTTAAAATACCATCCGGTGTGGTGATCGGTTCAATTACTCAGAAGGGGAACATTTTGGTCCCGCGGGGCGATACCTTGATTCAACCCGGAGATCGGGCGATTGTCTTTGCTTTACGTTCGGTTGCTCCCAAGATCGAGCATTTTTTCCATAATGACGAGGTAACGGCTTAGGGGGAGAAATGAGTTATCGGCTAATAATCCACTCAATCGGAAACATTTTGATTTTGTTGGCGCTGACCATGTTTTTGCCGGTTTTCTGGTCAATTAAGGACCATTCTACCGATCTGGGGCCGCTATTGGCCTCAATCGCGCTCACTTTAATTGCCGGTTTCTTAATGAGGCTTTTTAAACCGGAAGGTAAGTTTGGCCGAAGAGAAGGGTTTGTGATTGTCGGGATCGGCTGGGTTTTGATCGTGGCCTTCGGAGCGCTTCCTTTATTTTTATCGGGAGCTGTCCCGAGCTATACCGATGCCTATTTTGAGATCATGTCCGGTTTTACTACCACCGGGGCTACGGTAATTGGCGATGTTGAGAGCCTGGGACGGGGGATCATATTTTGGCGGAGTTTAACAGTTTGGATCGGCGGCATGGGAATTATTGTACTGTCCTTGGCTGTCTTTGCCTTCTTTGGCGGCGGGGCGTCCCTATTCCATGCCGAGGTGCCCTCCTTAGTTCCGGAAAAGATTATGCCGCGTTTAAAACATACCGCAACGGCTTTATGGGGAATTTATTCGGTGTTCTCATTGATCCAAGTTATAGTCCTGAAACTTGCGGGGCTATCTTTTTTCGATAGTTTAGTCCATACCTTCAGCGCCATGGGCACCGGGGGATTTTCATCACGCAACATCAGTATCGAGGCTTATCACAGTCTTCCAATTGAAATGATATTAACGGTCTTTATGACCCTAGCCGGGCTCAACTTTTCCCTCTATTACCGGGCAATCCAAAAACGTAGCTTGAAGGCGATCTATACCGATCCCGAAACCAAGGGATATTTGATGGTTTTGACGGTCGCTACTTTGTTAGTCGCCGGTTCGTTGGTTTTCGGCATGAAGCTTTCGGTATTGGGAGCCTTAAGATATGCGGTATTCCAAGTAGTGTCGATCTGCACTACCACCGGGTTTTCCAGTAATGATTTCGCCGTTTGGCCTCCTTTCGCTCAAGCCCTATTATTTCTTTTAATGTTTATCGGCGGTTGCGCCGGTTCAACCGCTGGGGCGCTTAAAGTGGCGCGGGTGATGCTGTTATTCAAATACATGAAAAAACAAATCCTAAAAGTTGCCCGGCCGAGATTGATGATCCAAGCTAAACTGGGAGAGGCTCACATTCAGGATTCGGTTGTCCATGAAATTCTGGCTTACTTTTTTATGTATGTTTTGCTTTTCGTTTTTGGGGGGATGGTTCTTACCTCAACTGGAGTGGATCTGGTCACCGCATTCAGCGCTTCCGCAGCTACGCTCGGCAATATCGGACCAGGTTTAGCCAATGTAGGGCCCCTGAGTAACTTTGGCTTTTTGCACCCGGTAGCCAAGTGGACGCTAAGCTTTTTAATGCTGGCCGGAAGGCTGGAGATTTTGACGGTGTTGGTTATGTTTTCGCGGAGTTTTTGGAAGAGATAAGTATATAAGTTGAACATCAGTAAAGCCCATTGTCATATTTGCCGATATCAAAGTTAGTTCGCTTTGTTTTTAATGATGGAAAGCTGAACCTGAAATCAAAGAGGAGGCCAAATCTATGAGCGTCAATAAAAAAACAATTACATTTCTAATCGCTGATGATGACCCGGATGATCGGTTATTGATCAAAGAGTCATTAGAAGAGGCTAGATTGGCCAATCCGCTTCATTTTGTGGAAGACGGCGTGGAGTTGCTCGATTATTTACAGCGGAAAAATCAATATGCTAACCTGGCGGGACATCCGTTGCCCGGCTTAATCCTACTTGATTTGAATATGCCCCGTAAAAACGGAATTGAGGCTCTCAAAGAAATTAAAGCCGATCAAGAATTACGCCAAATTCCGATAGTTGTCTTTACTACTTCCAAGGCTGAAGAGGATATCTTCCGGACCTATAACCTCGGTGTCAATTCATTTATTAGTAAACCGGTTAATTTTGAAGCCTTCGTTGATGTGGTAAGGACATTAACCAAGTATTGGTTTGAAATTGTAGAGCTTCCTCAAGGAAGCGTTCCTAATCGATAAAAGTCGGGTGGTCTGTAATGCTAAACTCAGTTTCGAAAAAAAAACGTCCCACGATTGGCCTAATTTTTCGTTCTTTTTGGCGAACTAATATTAATCGATGGGATGGCTCCCTAAAAGCGGCCCAAGACTTAGACGTCAATCTCGTTACCTATATCGGCGGGTTGCTTAATTGCCCGGACGATTATGAAAGCCAGGGTAATGTTTTATACAAAATGGTAGACCTGGAAAAAATCGACGCTTTAATTATCTGGCCTTTAACCATCGGTATGTATGCGACCAAAGAAGAAATGGAAACTTTCGTAAGGCAATACCGGCCAATCCCGATGGTCTTCGGGGAAGGAAGCTATGATGGTGTCCCAACGGTTCAACAATCTGACTACCAAGGGATTCGCGACTTAATGGTCCATATGGCGCAAACGCACAATATTAAAAGGATTGGTTTTCTCAGGGGACCTGAGAACAATCCGGCTTCGGAGGAAAGATATCAAGCTTATCTAAAGGTCTTGGAAGAACTAGGTTTGCCTCTGGACTTAAAGTTGGTGAGCACGCCCGTTCGGTGGTCAGAAGGCGCCAATGCTATTAAAGAGTTGCTTGATAATCGGAAGTTAAAACCGGGAATCGACTTGGAGGCCGTAATTTCCGCCAACTCCGCGATGATGCTAAGTGCGGTTGCGATTCTTAAAGAAAGAGGCGTCGGGATCCCGGATGAGATTGCGGTTGCTGGGTTCGACGATTCGGATGAATCCAGAATAATGACTCCGCCGCTTACGGTAGCTGGTTCCAATTTTCAGGACTTGGGCCGGAAAGCGGTTGAGATAATAGTAGACATGTTAAACGGTAAGCCTGTTCCTGAGAAAACCATAGAGCCGGTCAAATTAATTATCCGTCAGTCGTGTGGTTGTTACTCTCATGCTTTGGATCATACCTTAAATGCCAGTCCGGAGAAGGACGGAGAAGCTGTGCCCAGACCAAGGTTACTTCAGGAAAGTATTATCGAGAAAATGGTTCAGTCCGGGGTAGAATCTCAAAAAGCGGTTGAGTGGGCTGAAAAATTGGCGCAAGGGTTCAGTTTCGAACTAAAGAAGCATGATGGTGGATTTATTAGGCTGTTAAGCGGCTTGTTAGGGCAAATTGTTATTAATTCCGGCGAAGAGTTCATCCATTGGCAAAATATCCTCTCTGAGATGCGGCGTTATACCATAGCCGATTTAGGTGAAGATTGTAACGCTATCCGGCGGATGGACGAGGTCCTGCACCAAGCTAGGGTAATAGTTAATGAAATAAGTGAACGGCTATTATCTGAAAGGGCGATTAAGTCCAAATTAAAATTTGACATTTTACAAGAAATTGGGGCTTCGTTAATTACAACCTTTAACCTTGATGAGATTAAAAATGTAATGTTGAAGGGTTTGCCGCGCTTGGGCATTCCCGCTTGTTATTTAGCGTTGTACGAGGAACCCGAAGAACCAATCGGATGGACCCGGTTAATCTGGGCTTTTAACCAAGATGGGCTGATCGATATTCCTGAGGGCGGCATAAGGTTTCACTCAAGTTCACTTTTGCCGAAAGGCATTTTACCGGAAGATCGCCGTTATTCAATAGTAGTTGAACCGCTTTATTTTGAAAAAGACCAAATTGGCTTCGTGATTTTCGAGTCCGGGCCAGATGACGGCGCAACTTATACGGTTTTAAAGACAATGCTCAGTAACGCGATTTGGGGCGCCAATATCCTTCAAAAGCAAAAACAGGCCGAGGAGGAGCTACAAAAGAAAGCCAGTGAGCTAATCCGTTCCAATACTGAATTGGAACAATTCGCCTACATTGTCTCACATGACCTCCAGGAACCGCTGAGAAAGATTCTTGCCTTCGGTGACCGTTTAAAAAAAGTATGCCCTGAAAACCTTAGTGAACAGGGAATGGATTATTTAGGGCGGATGCAGAACGCTGCCAGCCGAATGCAAGGTTTAATCAATGATTTGCTTTCCTATTCCCGGGTTACTACCAAAGCCCAAACATTTGAAAAAGTCGATCTGGCTGAGGTTTGCCGGGAGGTTTTATCCGATCTGGAAACCCGTATTATGCAAAGTAATGCTCGGGTTGAATATAAGGATTTACCTGTAATTGAGGCTGATCCGGTGCAAATGCGGCAGTTGTTCCAGAACCTATTGGGTAACGCCTTGAAATTTCACCGTGAAGGTATCGCTCCGGCTGTTAGAATTTATACTCTTCCAAAAAATGGATCGGTGGAGATTGTTTTTGAAGACAATGGTATTGGTATCGCCGATGAGTATCAGGAACGGATCTTTGGCGTTTTTGAAAGGTTACACGGGCGGAATGAATATCAAGGCTCAGGTATCGGCCTGGCTATTTGCAAAAAAATTGTCCAACGGCATAATGGCGTAATCAAAATTCAAAGCCAGATAGGAAAAGGGACAAAGTTCATCGTAACATTACCGTTTAGCCCGGAATTATGATAAGTATCAGGAGTACCGCCTCTGACTGGCTTTTAATAAGGGTTTCTCATAAAATGCCACTGGTTTTTGAGCGGCTA
This sequence comes from Bacillota bacterium, assembly GCA_023415835.1. Classification (GTDB taxonomy): domain Bacteria; phylum Bacillota; class UBA4882; order UBA8346; family UBA8346; genus JAAYHS01. Next base: position 7,869 of record JAEZJK010000112.1, on the reverse strand, counting down.
AAAAACCGAGGTTAAAATTGAGGCGAATATTTTCGGGGTTAAATTCAAGGATATTACTGCCGGTAAGCGCCGCTTCAGGAGCGACGATCCTAATCGGCACGGATCTCCGTCCAAATAGGCAGCGATAATTATGATTGATTGCATTGGCAAGTTGCAGATCGTTAGCGCTGATTTCGTTGCCCATTATTTCCAAAGCGCGCAAAATGACCCATAATCCTTTCTGGTACCTAACTTTGTTAAGTACCGGTGCCAGATCCTGATTGATCGGAAAAGTAAGGATAACTACAATTTCATCCGGCCGCTCGCGAAATACCGTCCCTAAAGGGGTTACGTCTCTCAATCCACCGTCATACCAGTGTTTGCCGTTGATTTTTACTGCCGGGAAGAACAAGGGAATGCTGGCGCTGGCCAAGATATAGGATAAGAAATCCGCTTTCAATTCCAGCGAACGGTTATCCGCATAAAAGAGTTCTCCGGTTTCCGCGGCAACAGTAGCTACTTTTAACACCCGCGCCGGGTTATTAAAGAGGCGTTCCGGGTCGATATGCTCTTTGATCAAGCGAATAAGGCCGATGGGGTCATAAAGGGACCCTTTAACAAGGAGACTGAATACTCCTAAAGGTTTTTTGCGGTAAATTGAGTTTGATCCCTTGATTCCCAACCAAAGCCCTTTTAAGGCCTGTACTTGCTGGCAGAGCTCGCGATAGTCACGGGATTGCCCGAGAATGCCGGCGTTCAATGCGCCAACACTGGTCCCTAAAAAGATGTCAAAGTCAAGTCCGGCCTCCCGCACTAAAAACTCAATCGCCCCGGCTTCAAAAGCGCCTTTGGAGCCACCTCCCGCTAAAACCAATGCCCTTTTCAAATCTACCACTCCCTTAAACTTCTAAATTCTTTGATTTAGTTTATTAAAATAGCGTTGGGATTGGTTCAATATTAAAATCATTATCTAGTTTTCGAGTTAAATGCCATGGTGCTAAAATAAAGGAAAGTTGAGAAAGAAAAAGAATTCAATAGGGAAAATTGATCATCACCAATTTGAAAAAGGGGATCCAAAATGCAAATTATTAAACCAAAAGTGTTAATTCCAGCCATGCAATTGGATGAAGTGGTTCTTAAGAAATTAGAACGTTACGCCAGAGTCTGTTATAAGTCGGAGGAGAGCGCAGGGGCTTTTAGCGATCCTAATTTTTTAAAAAGCCTGATTACTAGAGGCCATGAATCAGTGATCGAGCATGAGAAGGCCACGGTGATGTTTATCACTGATCGGGGGGTCTCACACGAACTTGTGAGGCACAGAATTGGCAGTTATAGCCAGGAGTCTACCAGATACTGCAATTACAGCAAAGGTAAATATGGAACCGAAATTACCGTTATTGAACCCTTTTTCTTACAAGGGAAAAAAGAATATCAAATTTGGGAGGATGCTTGCCGGAACGCCGAGCAAAGCTACTTGGCATTAATCGGCAATAATTGCACTGCCCAGGAAGCCCGTTCGGTCCTACCTAATTCCTTAAAAACTGAAGTGGCGGTGACCTTTAATTTCCGGGAATGGCGGCACTTTTTCTTGTTGCGGGCCTCGACGGCGTCACATCCGCAAATGAGACAAATTGCAATTCCTTTATTGTTATTATTCCGTGAGAAGTTGGGAGCCATTTTTGAAGACCTGGAATATGACCGCTCTTTTCCGATAGAGCACTATGCGGAGATCGTTTTTACCGACGAACTTTTTCGGTAAATGATTTCTTTCATATTTGATGCTCTAAAGGATCTTTCCATCACATATCATCTTAAGGAGTCCAAGATGACGGGGGGATCGGAATGCGCGCCAGCGAGCTTGATGGGAAGGAAGTAATCGAGATCAATACCGGGGAACGTTTGGGCACGATTCAAAAAAGCGAACTATTAGTGGATACGGTTACCGGCATGGTCGAAGCGTTAATCTTTATTAAACATGGGTGGGGTGGAAAAGAAAAAGAATCGCGCACCATTCCCTGGCGGCAAATCCGAAAAATTAGCGGTGAATTAGTTATTTTCGAAGACCAGAGACTTGTCAAGGATTGATAAAATAGCCTCCGGGACTTTTATGGAGATAGAAATTAGCCCTTGACAGGATCAGCTTTTTATAGGAAAATAATATGGAAGTTAAGCGTTGACTATATATGTCGCAATCAGTTTTTTGACTATCCTGGATTATTGCGACATTTTTTCCCTGGATCATAAATTGAAATGAATACTATATTTTGTTCTTTTCCATCCACGGTTTAAGGATGGAAAAGCATAAACAAAATTTATTTCAATTTATATAGTAAACGCACCATTTAAACTTCAGTTTTTTTATATTTAAGCCATTGTTTTTTCTTGGATTGAAAGAGTATTAAGGCCAAATATTTTGGGGTAGAGTAGAGGCGCGGAACATAATAGTAACTCCGTGGAGGCCGGCCAGGCCGTTGAGACGGAATGAAAGGATGCTTCGCCGAAGTCGGAAAAGGCCATTTGCCGGCTGGTACTGTTGATCAATAATCTCAGTACTGTCACCCGTAGGGTGAAGAGCTATCTTACCACCGCCGTTGTGAATCTTAAACAAGATTCGGGTTGGTTGGTGCCAACCCTTTTTTGTTTTAATTGCTTAAATTAAGGAGTGGTTTAGTTGGATCGAATCAGGGTTTTGGTTTCAGGGGCTTGTGGCCGGATGGGCAGGGAAGTTATTAAAGCGGTATTAAAGGACAATACGTTACAGCTAGTTGCCGCAGTAGATAAAGTAAATGAGGGCAAAGATATTGGCGGTATCGTCGGTTTAGAGGCAGTTGGGGTTGGCATTAGAAGCGAACTGCCTGAAGCGATCATTAAAGACAAGCCCCAAGTAATGGTGGATTTTACGACACCGGCGATGGTGATGGAGAATTTAAGAATCGGGCTCAAAGCCGGGATCCATGTGGTGGTTGGCACTACTGGAATATCAACTAATGATCTCCAGGAAATTAAGGGCCTATGTAGCGATTATAAAGTTAATGCCCTGGTGGCTCCGAACTTTGCTGTTGGAGCATTGTTAATGATGCGCTGCGCCGCTATTTCCGCCAAATACTTTCCGGAAGTTGAGATTATCGAGTTACATCATGACCGAAAATTGGACGCGCCTTCCGGCACCTCGATTAAAACTGCAGAAATGATACTGGAAAGCCGGGGTGAAGCTGGCCATCCCGAAATTGGTGAAGAGAAGATCAAAGGGGTCCGTGGTGGCGAGATGGGCGGCATTCGGCTCCACAGCATCCGGCTGCCTGGGCTAATAGCCCACCAGGAAGTGATTTTTGGTGGCGAGGGCCAGACCTTGACCATCAGGCATGATTCGTTGAGCCGTGAGTCTTTCATGCCCGGTGTGATCTTGGGGGTAAAAAAGGTTATTGAAAAACCGGGTTTAACTTATGGATTGGATCATTTTCTGTTTGAAGGTTGATTAAAACGATCTGCTTCACCTCCGATTCCAACCTGGAATATACTAACATTACCCTATGCTTTTGGTATGGAAGGAGGAAAAGATGTTGGAGCATGCTTACCCTTACCAGGTTGTGGTAATCGGTGGAGACGCACGCCAGATTGAGGTTGCGTCCGCGCTGAGCTCCCTATTTAAAAAGGTTAAAGTTTTTGGCCATCCGCCTTTTATTCTGCCGGATACGGTAGAAATAGTTTCAGATTTGCCTCGGACGCTAGCTGAAGCTAAAATAACCGTCCTTCCGATAAGTGGAATGAACGACGCCGGGTTGGTCCGTAGTTGTCGTGCCGATGAATTTATCGACTTTGGAAATTATGTTAAGGAACTAACCGAAAACTCCTTGATTGTTACCGGCCAGTTCACTCCCAAATGGTTGAAAAAAGCCGTAGAAATGCGAATCAATGTTTTGGAATATGCCGATAACGATGAAATTGCGATTTTAAATTCGATTCCTACCGCTGAAGGCGCGGTGCAAATTGCCATGGAGGAACTCCCAATTACTATTCATGGCAGTACAGTAGTAGTGATTGGTTTCGGTAGGGTTGGAATGACCACTGCCAGATTATTCAAGTCTTTAGGCGCACGGGTAATCGTCTCCGCTAGGCGCCAGGCATTACTGGCCCGCGCTATTGAATTATGTTGCGAGACGGTTTTGCACCAAGATTTGGCGGGAGCCTTAGCTTCGGCCGATATCATTATTAATACTGTGCCGGATAAAGTACTTAGTGCCCATGAATTAGCCAAATTATCTTCAGAGGCGCTGATTATTGATTTGGCTTCGCCGCCGGGAGGGACAGACTTTGAGGAAGCCAAAAGGCTCAAGCTGAAAGCGATTTTGGCTCCAGGGCTACCCGGAAAAGTAGCTCCCAAAACCGCCGGGAAAATTCTGGCAAATACCATCCCCAAATTAATTGTAAATTATCTAAATGGGGGTGACGGGAAATGAGGTTTAGCAATCTCAAAATCGGTTTCGCAATAACCGGGTCCCATTGCACGATCATCGAGATCTTGCCGTTGATGCAACTCCTGAAGGATGAAGGGGCGCAGGTGATACCGATCCTCTCCCGGGCGGTTGCTACTAATGATACGAGGTATGGAACAGCCGAGGGGCTACGCCAAAAAATTATCGATATTACCGGGGAAACCCCTTTAGTAACCTTGATGGATGTTGAGCCGATCGGACCCAAGAAATTCCTTGATATAGTGGTAATTGCCCCTTGCACCGGCAATACCTTGGCTAAGTTAGCTTTGGGAGTAACCGATAGCAGTGTCTTATTGGCTTGCAAAGCCGAACTTCGCAATGATCGCCCGGTAGTTATCGCAATTTCTACTAACGATGGATTAAGCGCCAATGCCAGGAATTTAGGGACGCTCCTTAATAGGAAAAACATCTTTTTTGTCCCTTTCGGTCAGGATGCGCCGCAGACCAAACAAACTTCCCTGATCGCAAAAATGAGTTTGCTCCCGGAGACCCTTTTGGAAGCCCTTCAAAACAAGCAATTGCAACCTTTATTGATCACGTATAGCTGAATGGTTGAATGATAACATCCTCCATCTATTAAATGATATTAGATATGTTGAATAAAGTTTTGAGCAAAACATCCACATCCCAAATACCGGATGTGAATGGCGAAATTATTGGGCTTTTTTTAACATATGAATCAAGGAAAATATGTCGCAATAACCCGCTTCCGAGAAACTTATTGCGACATATTTAGCTAAATTTTAATTAAAAAAATTTCTTAACAATTAATGGTTTACGTAAACAATAGACGCTTAAGATTTTTTACAAAAAATTTACGGTTTGATTAATGTTATTACCTATTGATACTCAGGAAAGCGAGGGCTTGATCATGCATGTTATCGTTCAAAAATTTGGAGGGACATCAGTTGCCAAACCGGAAGGTAGGGTGCAAGTAGTTAAAAAAGTTAAAGAAGCCCTAAATCAAGGTTATGGGGTAGCGGTAGTGGTTTCGGCGATGGGCCGGGCGGGGGACCCTTATGCTACCGATACTTTAATCGGGTTGGCCAGGGGGGTATTAAAACATGTCAAGCCTAGAGAATTGGATCTATTAATGGCTTGCGGTGAAAACATTTCGACAGTGGTAATGGTACAAACTTTAAAGGCCAACGGGATCGAGGCTCAAGCATTTACCGGAGGGCAGGCTGGCATCATTACCGACCATAACTTTAATAACGCCAGGATTGTTGAGATCACGCCCGATAACATCCGGCGGTGCCTAGAAGAAGGAAAAGTCGCGGTGGTAGCCGGGTTTCAAGGGATAACTAACGATGGCGAAGTTACCACCTTAGGCCGGGGAGGCAGTGATACTACTGGGGCGGCTCTAGGAGTTGCGCTTAAGGCTGATGTGGTGGAAATCTATACCGATGTCGATGGGGTAATGACTGCCGACCCCCGTCTCGTACCTCAAGCCAAGCCGTTGGTAGAGATGACTTATAATGAAGTCTGTGAAATGGCCCATTTAGGCGCAAAAGTCGTTCATCCCCGGGCAGTCGAGATTGCGATGGAAGGCCGGATCCCGCTACGAATCAGGTCTACCTTCTCGGATAACTCGGGAACATTAATCTGTGACGGAAACAACATCGGCCAGGTGGAGATCCGTAGTGATAAAGTAGTCACCGGGTTGGCTCACCTTTCTGAGATGGCCTTGGTTAAGATAGAATCAAATGAAGATCTGAATAAAAACGGGCAAGTGTTGGAAGTCTTTCAATTGATGGCTAAAGCTGGAATCAGCGTTGATATGATTCAGGTGTCCCCGAATCAAATCGGCTTTATTCTCAAAGAAGATCTGGCAGACCGGGCAAAGGAAATTTTAGCCGGACTTAGCCTCCTGATTTCAGCGGAGAAAGGTTTCGCTAAGGTAGCAATCGTTGGTTCCGGCATGCGTGGAGTCCCGGGGGTAATGGCCAGAATGGTGAAAGGTTTACAACAAGCGGGGATCTCAATTTATCATTCCACGGATTCGCATACCAATATCGCTTGCTTGGTGAAGCGGGAAGAAATGTGCGACGCTTTACAGGCACTACACGATGAATTTAAGTTGGCATAGAGGGGGAGGATTATGGTGGTGAAATTCGGTAAAGTATTAACGGCAATGGTAACGCCCTTTAATCACGGTTTGGAAGTCGACTATCAACGGACCCAAGAACTGGTAGCCCGGTTAATTGAATCAGGTTCCGACGGAGTGGTTGTTTCCGGGACAACCGGTGAATCGCCGACTTTATCCAAGAAGGAAAAGTTAAACCTTTTTCAGGCGGTGGTTGAAGCGATTGGGGGGAAGGGGACTGTAATTGCCGGGACTGGCTCCTATAATACCGCCGAAAGCATCGAGTTAACCAAGGAAGCTGAAAAAACCGGGGTGGATGGATTATTATTAGTGGCCCCATACTATAACAAACCGTCTCAGGAGGGATTATACCGTCATTTCAAGGAAATAGCCCAGGCTACTTCTTTGCCGGTGATTATTTATAATATTCCCGGCCGGACCGGGGTCAATATTAGTGTCGATACAATGGTAAAGCTGGCCGAGATCGAAAATGTAGTTGGGGTTAAGGAATCTTCCGGGAACCTAGCTCAAGTAAGTGAGATTAAAGAAAAAACGCCTTCTGATTTTATGGTTTACAGCGGCGATGATGCCCTGACTCTACCGATATTAAGTGTGGGCGGCGTTGGAATCATTAGTGTAGCCGGGCACATTGCCGGGCGTAAAATCAAAGAGATGGTGACCGCTTATGAACGAGGCGAAATCCGAAAAGCAGCCGAAATCAACACTAATTTGGGTCCGCTTTTTAGGGCTTTGTTTATTAATACTAATCCGATAATGGTTAAAACCGCTTGTAACCTGGTGGGTTTAAAAGTTGGCGGCTTACGTTTACCGTTAGTAGACGCCTCCGAAAAAGAGACTGAAATCATGCGGGAAGTATTAAAGAATATGGGTTTATTATAAAAGGAACAAGTTTATATATGTTGAGTATTGCCAAGGTAGAGATCTATACCTTGGTTTTTCTATAATATTTACAGTTTTATTGACTCTCGGGATAGTTAGTAATTGAGACTGGTTATAGTGTTGAAATGCTAAGCTTTTAACCTCCAGCAGGGGCGCCATGGCGCAGGGGGAAATATAACAAAGCCTTTAGTAAAAAGGGTAGCCATTTGTTTAAAAAAAATCTTTTTATACTGTCTTTTTATGAAAGAGCTTCATTTTTATTTAATTTAGGGGTAAAATATAATTACCTGAGCGAGTTTCATAATTACAAAAATTTATCTTCGCATGCAATATATAGTGTAGGTTTTATTTTAGTCTATCAATATATTGTATGCGAAGCCAGAAAAAAGGAATTATGAAACCGCCTAACCT
>JAEZJK010000111.1 GCA_023415835.1 Bacillota bacterium | reverse complement strand
GAAGAGAATGACCGTGGTGGGGCTCAGGGTGAAGAAAGAGTTGGAAGGGATTTCTTGCTTGGAGATGGAATTAATACCACCAGCCAAAAAAGTGATCTGTACTTCCCGTTCCTTCGGAGAGTCCCAGGCTGAACTGGAACCAATCAAGGAAGCAGTCGCTACTTATGCGGCGCGCTGCGCGGCTAAGCTTAGAAAAGAGCATTCTTGCGCCGGGATGCTGATGGTTTTCATCCATACCAACGGGTTTATGGCAAATGAACCACAATACGAAAAAAACTTCGTCTGCAAACTGCCGGTGGCGACCAACAGCACCATGGAATTGATCCGCTATGCTTTATTCGCCCTGCAGGCCATCTATGCAAAGGGATACCGCTATAAAAAAGCCGGGGTCTTGGTCTTGGATATCGTGCCGGAGGACCAAGTCCAGGGCTCGTTATTCGATGGCGTGGACCGGGATAAACATGCCGCCATCATGAAGACACTGGACGGAATCAACTCCAAATACGGGCGGGATACTTTAAAAATAGCAGTCCAAGGTTCCGGCCGGAAATGGAAGCTCCGCCAGGAAATGCTGTCGCCATGTTATACGACCCGGTGGGATCATATTATTACGATAAGGGTGTAGCCGATGTGTTTCTTTTATGCTCTTAGTCAAACGGCTCAGAGCTTGAAAAACCGGTATCAATTGAAATTGGATTTTGATTTCGAATCGGAACCGGAGTTAACCGAAGCCAAGTATTATATATCAGGTTTTGAATTCCCCAGAATGCCGGTGATCACCAATCAACAACCCGGCCGGCTCCAAGGCTATACCTGGGGACTCATCCCTTTCTGGGTAAAAACGCCAACCGAAGCGCTGGAGATCCGGACTCATACCCTGAATGCCCGGAGCGATACGATATTTACCAAGCCGTCTTTCCGGAACGCCATCAGAGAGCGGCGTTGTCTGGTCCCGGCGGATGGTTTTTACGAATGGCGGGAAGCGGGCGGGAAAAAGTACCCTTATTTTATTTATCGGAAAGACCGGGGGATTTTTTCTTTTGCCGGGATCTGGGAGGAGTGGATCGGCCATTCGACCGGGGAGGTCCTGAGGACATTTAGTATCCTTACTACCGACGCCAATCCGTTAATGGAGCAGATCCATAATACCAAAAAACGAATGCCGGTGATCCTGCCCCGGGAGAAAGAGCTAGATTGGCTTAGGGACGGGTTGGGCAAAGAGGAGATAGTTGCATTAACTAAGCCTTTGGAGGGGCAATTATTGAGCGCCCATCCGATTAGTAAGTTAATCAATTCGCGAACTTCGAACCGGAATGTGGCCGCAATCCAGGAGGTTTACGAGCATCCGGGATTGAGCGAGATCAAGGGAGTTTAAAGATTCGGGTTTTTGTAATCTTACGCGGAGGCGCTAAACGCAGAGAGTACGTTTAATTGGAATTAAAGAAATGATCACAGTACCCGAAACAATTCTGAGATCAATCGCCAAGATGATTTTTGGCTCAAAAACCTGGATCAATTCATGAATTATCGTAGAATGCTGATTTTTACAGTGGTTCAAGATGAACTGAAAAATAAACCTGACGATAAAGCTCGGTTTAAAAGGGATCTATTTTTAGTAGATTAATTGTATAATAATCTTCCAAGTTAACATAATATGTATTATACGACCCAATAAATTATTATAAATTAACCTTCACATCCCTGAAAAGCACAATATTAATAAAAAAGCAAACAGAACATTCCTGTTTGCTTTGGATAATTCACAGGGTTTGATATAAGAAATCGTTACTTTAGGTTGGTTGACGATGATCTAAACTTTCTTAACGCAATCTGTGAACTTACCGGCTAATTTTTTATCCGGATAAATCCGCATAGCTACGTCGTTGATTTTGACATTAATTGCATAATAAGTGCTGCCATAAGGTTAGTTACGATTCAGTTTTACCGCCGCTGGCATCTTTACAAACAAAGCCATAATTCCATAAAAGCTATAACCGCCATCCTAATTTTAGTAACTTAATAACTCATATTATTAGACACTTTTTTTAAAGAAACCTTCGAGAAGAACATAAAATTTTTATTGTTTTAAAAAAATACTTTATTGATGCCACTTCCATAACAGATTCACAAAAAAGACATGGGTTAAATATGGAATAAGTATATAGCGATTGTAAAAGAGCCTGCCCCAAAAGAAGGGGCTTACCCCCAGTTTTTAACTTCATTCCATATCAGCATAGTCCAATAAAGGTGAACGAATGACTATCTAAAGTTAAACCGAAAATAAGAATACTTCAATCCAATATTTTGAATGCTTTATTAGGCCGATTTTTGAGTTGAGGCCAAAACTGTCTTTTCGCGAGTGTCCAGCCAGGCAACATAGGACTTTAAATACATTAACTCAGCTTGGCGCCGGTATTGTTCAACCAAATTCAATTCATCCATGAATACGGGCCTGTTTTCAGTTAGAATAGCGTCCATCGCCAACACTCTCCTTAAACTAGTCAAATTCAATTATTTTTAAAACCTGGCCGGCTGCCAAATGGGAGCCTTGAAGCCGGTTATCTTTTTTTATCCTAGCAATAACATCGCGGGGGTCTTGTTCCGGCGCAATCTGACGCGCAATCGACCATAAGGTTTGGCCACGCCGGACGGTTAAAGAGCTCACTTTGTTTCCGGAAGTCGCTTTCACAGAGTTGGTCAGATATAGGCCTGAAATTAGTAAAATTATTAAACAAACCAGACAATTGACTATAAACTTCCTTAAAGACCAACGGAATTTGACGCCTTTAAAAATCAAAACCATCTCTTTCACTCCCCTGTCCCGAACAAATGTTCTTTCTAAAATGATATTAACACGAACAAACGTTCTCTGTCAAGAAAAAACGAACAAATGTTTGTATTTTTTTTATTGATGTGTTATAATGAGAAAAAAATTGGAATAGAGGTGGTTACAATCGATGAGTTAACTGCCAGGCAACAAGAGATTTTGGATTATATTAAAAAAGAAGTCCAAAAAAAGGGATATCCGCCTTCTGTCCGGGAAATAGGAGAAGCAGTCGGTTTAAGTTCCAGTTCATCTGTACACGCTCATTTAGAAAAACTTGAGGAAATGGGCTATTTAAGGCGCGACCCAACTAAACCTAGGGCGATCGAAGTTTTAACCGACGACTCTCCCCTAAATGCTTTTGAAGGCGTCAAAGATCTCCAATATGTCCCGATTGTCGGGGCAGTAACCGCCGGGGCGCCGATCTTGGCAGAACAGAATATCCAGGAATATTTTCCGCTTCCCAGGGATTTTTCCCGGGCCGAAGAAGTTTTCATGCTTAAGGTCAGGGGCGACAGCATGATCAATGCCGGGATTTTTGACGGAGACATGGTTATTGTAAATAAAGAGCCAACCGCCAAAAACGGTGATATCGTTGTGGCATTACTCGGAGAAGAAGCAACCGTCAAACGGTTTTTTAAAGAATCTACCCGGGTGAGGCTCCAACCGGAAAATGAAAAATACGAACCAATCCTCTCCCCTGACGTTCAAGTTTTGGGAAAGGTTGTCGGCCTTATTCGAAGAATAAATTAAGCCACCTTTATTAATAAAGGTGGCTTTTTTAAAAACAATCACTGCATACAGAGATCGGCGGAAGGTTGAGTACCTGTACTCAGTAACTGGAAGATATCATCCTGATTTACTTTATACTCTTTCAACTGATTGTGGTCAATCCCCAATACATTAAAAAACATCTCTAATGCTTGGAATCGGCCTTTTATGCCTGGGTCATTGTTTGGCTCCGTTAAAACTTGATACTCCTTAAAAGCGAAAGCACACGCATTTTCGATATCAGACGTTTCTACCAAATCAATTAGTTTGGCGTAAATCTCACGTCTTGCTTCAGCGTGTGCTTTGCGAGCCTCATTATATTGGGCTGGCTCCTTGATTAATAACTCCTGCTTGGCAATCCCCTTGCACCTTTTCAGCGCTCGCAAGAGATCGTCCGTAGCAACCTGAACCATGGGGAATCCCTCCCTTAAGTTATTTTATTGTGTTAGTCCTATTTAAAAATTCGCTGCACGAAGATTAAATCCTTTTTATTTAATATATTTATTACCGATAAATTTGAAATACCACAATGCAAATTATTCCAATTATAAATATATTATGCCTACTCTATCGGTTAGTTGTCGCCTTGAGACTTTTGGAGTTTATTAATGCCCATTTAGATGGTATTCAGGTTTCATTTGCATCAAAGGGAAACTTTTGGGGATGGCTTTTGAGATACTGATAGTCGGTTAGATCAGGAATAAGGGGAGTAATTGAGATAAACCCATCATCAATTGCTTTAATGTCCGAATCCGCTTCTTGCTCGAATTCAACTAGATCACCGCCAAGCCAAAAATAGGTTTGCCCCCGTAGGTCTTTCCTGGCTTCAAAAACGTTTCGATAAACCCTTTTTCCCAGTGTAGTAAATTTTACCCCTTGATATTGGCCACCTGACGGAGAAATCGGGAAATTGACATTTAAAACCGTATTTTGGGCCAAAGTATGGAGTATTTGAATTTTGGCAGCAACAAAACCGGCTACGGGCTCAAAATCCATTTTGCCATAACTGGCAAGAGAAAGCGCTATACTTGGGATCTGGCAAAAAAAACCCTCAATCGCTGCTGAGACTGTTCCGGAATATAAAACATCGTTTCCTAAATTAGGCCCGCGGTTAATTCCTGAAATAATCAAATCAGGCGGGTTTGCTTTTAAAAGATATTCAACCGCCAATTTGACGCAATCGGCAGGAGTGCCGTCTACCATCCAATGTTGTAATTGTTCATCTTTAATAATCACCCTGAGTGGTTGATGCATGGTAATGGCATGGCTGGTAGCGCTTCGTTCCCGGTCTGGAGCTACTATACTCACTTGGGCTTTATCCTTTAAAAATGAATATAATGTTTGCAAACCATCAGCATGAAAACCATCATCGTTAGTGATTAAAACATGGAATTTTTCATTCATTGGTAGTATATGGGAGAATCTATTCCTGATTAACAGACACTGCCCACAGCTGGCTCCCTTCCGGATGATCATCGGGTTTATTTTCGTATAGTTTCTCCAAAATATTGTTCGAAGTATCAGCGATCATTTTTTTACAAGATCTAATTAATTCAAATAATGGTTCCAGGTTATCCGTCCCGCAAATGTTTTTTAAAGCTTCGATACATAGATGGCGGTGGTCTTTTTGTTCGATCATCATCGACACCAAGGGTTCGATCGCCCGTTCGTCGCCAAAACCGTTTAAAGCCATAATAGCGACGGTCCGAACATCGTGATTAGGGTCATGAAGGGCCGAAATTAGCGGTAAAACACTGACGGGATTTTTTAATTTTCGAAGCGCCTCAGCTGCTTCATATCTAACGTTGGCGTCTTCATCTTTCAAGGTTGAGATTAAAGCGTCACTAACCCGAGGGTCACCCAACTCACCTAAAAGCTTAGATACCCTACGCCTGATCAAGGAGTCCGGATCATCAAGGAATCTAATTAATTGACTAATAATTAAATTTGGGGGGAAATGTTTTAAAGAGGCGGCCACATTAAAACAGACATAATTGTTTTCATCAGCCAAAGCTTTGATCAAAGGAATGATGGAACGTTGATCTTTGCTACGCCCCAATGCTTCCGCAGCCCACCCCCGGACATGTTCATCAAGGTCATTCAAGGCTTCAATGAAAAATTGAAGCGATTTATCCAAACCAATTTTGCTCAAACCATATACGGCACTTCGCCTGACAGTCCGATCCCCTTCAACAAAGGCAATTTTTAGGACTTCAATTACTTCCTGACGCAATGCTTCAACCAAATTCTTATTACCTTCACTTTGGTCACGGGACTCTATAGCGGTTAATTCCACCCGTTCGAGAAAATCGATTAGGTTATCAATCCGCTGTGATTGCAAGACCATCAAAACAGCCCCCCTGCGGCTCTTTGATTCATTCTTTAGTTATATTCCTGGACTTACAATGAGGGCATTGTACGGCATCCCATAAAACAGGTTCATGGCAGTTTAAACATTCATGCTTGGCGTTTTTACGGCAAAATGGGCAAACAAACAATGTTTCATGGACTTTTTTCTTACAATGGGGGCAATCAAAGAGATTTCCCGATGGCCGCAGGATAAGGTAAATCCCCAACAAAGCGGCTGTTAAGACAATAGCAGCTGGAAGTGGCGAAAGAATAATAATAAATGGTAAAAAAGACCAAATCATCCAGGAAAAGTCCCGAGCCCGCGAATCACGATAGAGCCAGATTCCCAAAAGTAAGGCAGTTCCAATTTTGAGAGCAAGTTCAACCAGTCCCATTGATAATCCTCCATACTTTATATTAATTTGGCTGAAATTTATTTAAAAGTAAATTTGGTGAAAAAAAAAGAACAAACTTAGTCATTGTTGTTAGCGGCTGAGCCTAACAATTATTATACTATAATTTCACCTTTATTTTTGCTTTTCCTGCTGAATAATTTAAAAATAAACCCTTGACATTTATTTGTAAAAGCACTTCTCTTGGTAAATCCTAGCTAGTGATAGTTTGATCTGGGTATAAGATAGCCCTCCCTGTAAAAAAGCGATAAAAGGAGGCATCAGAGGAGCATCGACTGAAAACTCACTGGTAGAGCCGGAGGTGAATGTTCCGCCTCCCATAATAACATGGTGTTGATATCCCGGCATCGGCGCCGGTTCCGGAGTTAAGTAAGATTCCACCGGAGAATTTTTTTGTACTGCCTGGCAGAATTGAACCAGATCCGGGGCATTTTCAAAATAAACCTTCTGGATGATGTCGGTCCGTGGGTCGGTCGGTAGCGGCGAAACCCGATATCCAGCCGATTGAAATAACTTGGCTGCCAAAACCGCGCCTTTTACTATTTCGCTAACCCGGTGCGGCGCTTCGAAAAAGCCCTGGAAAAAAGGTTGCAAGTTTAGTAATGAAGGTCCGATCGCTGATCCGATTTTTGGGGCATAAAGGCGTTCGGCCGCTTTTTCCACCAAATCGGAACGGCCGGATATATATCCGCCGCTAGGCGCCAAACAACCACCCGGGTTTTTAATTAAGGAACCGGCAATTAAGTCAGCCCCAACCTCAAGCGGTTCCCGCTCTTCGACAAACTCGCCATAACAATTGTCCACAAAAATTATTATCTCCGGTTTGGCCTTTTTAATTGCTAAGAAAACCTCTTTTAGTTTGTCAATGCTGAAGGAATCCCGTTCGGAGTAACCGCAGGAACGCTGAAAGGAGACCATTTTAGCTTTGGGTGTTAATGCCTTAAGGATTTTTTCCGGATCAAGGGAACCATTTGGGGTAAGCGGGACAATTTTCACTTCAAAGCCACCAGTCCTACTGGCCATCCGCTGACAATCGGCTTCGATCCCTAAAACGCCTAGTAAAGTTTCATATGGGCAGCCGGAGGCGATAATTATTTCATCATTTGAGCCTAAATTCCCTAAGATAGCGCAGGCAATCGCATGAGTCCCCGAAACCAATTGTTGCCTAACCAAGGAGGCCTCCGCTTTAAAAACCCGGGAAAAGACATTTTCCAAGGCATCCCGTCCCAGATCGTGATAGCCATAACCATTGGTTGTTTGAAAATGATGGGTGCCGATCCTTTCATTTTGAAAGGCGTCAAGCATAACTTGTTGATTATTTAAAACAATCCGGGAGATTTTAGTGAATTCCGGTTGTAATTCCGATTCCAATGCTTCAATAAGTTCTAAAACTTTAACTGATAATTTCATTAGTACCTTCCCGCTCCCGTTTTGGATAACTTCCTAGAATCTTCTTCCACCCACCGGAATTTCGGACCTGAATTTCAATATCACGTAAAGCGGCTTGAATCTCCGGTTGGGCTTTGTGACCGATAAATTCATAAATTAAGACATATTCCTGGGGTTTAACTTTATAAGGCCTTGATTGGATAAAGGTTAAATCCACTTTGGCATCGGCCAGGTATTTTGCGGTTTGATAAAGTTGGCCGGGGCGGTTTTCGCCATAACGTACCGCCAATAAAGTCCGGTCATTGTCCGTAGGGGCCGAGTCTGTTAGCGAACAAACCAAGAATCGGGTTTCATTAATTGGATAGTCTTGGATTTCACCTTCATAAGATACCAGTCCAAGGTTCCGGACTGCGGAAGGGCTGCAAACGGCGGCGGTTGTTAAAGATTGATCCTGAAGTGCCTTAGCTGCAGCTTCGGCGGTTGATAGCAATGGAATTAAAGAAGCTTTGGGAAATGACTCCTCAAGGTGGTTTTGGCATTGGTTGAGCGCCGAAGGGTGCGAGTAAATCTGGGTAATTTGATCCCACTTAACGCCGGGAGCCGCCCCTAAACTGTGAGATATCGGTAAATGGATTTCATCGCATACTTTTACAAAATCCTGAAATTCAATTAAAGCGTCAAAAGTAGGCCCAATTAGCCCGTCGATCATATTTTCCGCTGGAACCACTGCGTAATCGGCTTGATAATTTTGAACCAAGCGCAGTGAATTATTGATAGTGGTAAAAATTAACCCAGTATCTGAGTCAAGAGATGAGATTCGTTTGGCAAATAATAAAGCAGCCTGCTCGGAATAGGTTCCTTGCGGCCCAAGCGTAGCGATTTTCAAAAGTTAAATCCTCTTTTCTAAAAGCTCTTTTTTCAGGTTTTGGTTGAGTCTTAGGGTTAGAGATAATTGAAGCCAAGAATCTTTGAAGCCAACACTTCCATCCCTGGCCCCTAATTCCTGACTCCTGAATTTAAATATCTTTAAAATTATATGAAAAGCCTAAAGCAGCCATTGGCCTTCAAATACGGTAACTGCCGGTCCGGTCATAAAAACATGGTTAGAAATCGGTTCCCATTCAATTAATAGCTCTCCGCCTAACAATTTGACGGTTACCACTCGATCAGTGAGTTGATTACGGATCGCGGCCACTACCGAAGCGCATGCTCCGGTGCCGCAAGCCATGGTCTCTCCGCTCCCCCGTTCCCAGACTCTCATGGTTATTGAATTTTTCGAGTTGATCTTCACAAACTCTACATTTATTTTACGTGGGAATAAAGGATTAACCTCCAAAGCCGGACCATCGGTTAAAACCATGATATCGGTAATTTCCGGAACAAAAATTATACAATGGGGATTCCCCATAGATATGGCGGTAAAATGATAATTACGGCCATTGGCAGTTATTGGTTCACCGGTAATAATTCTCGAGGCTCCAGTGACCGGAATCAAATCGCTTTGAAGGATCGGCTCCCCCATATCTACCTTGACAGCGGTTACTTTTTCCCGTTTAATCTCAAGGTTTAAGCGTTTTATCCCCGCCAAGGTTTCGATAGTAAGGGTTTCCTTACAAACAATCCGGTGGTCATAAAGGTATTTGCCAACGCACCTGATGGCATTGCCGCACATCTCCGCCTCACTGCCGTCGGAGTTAAACATTCTCATTCTAGCGTCGGCGATTTTTGAGGGCATGATTAGAACCAACCCGTCACCGCCGACTCCAAAATGCCGGTCGCTGATTTGAATTGCTAAACGTTCCGGACAGGATATTTCTTCTTCAAAAGCATTAATATAAACGTAATCATTTCCGAGGCCATGCATTTTAGTAAATTTCATAGTTGTAACTCCCGTCAAAAAAATCAGTGATATCTAGTAAAAAGACCCAGTTTGGGCCTTTACTCTTCTTTCTTATCGCTTTGATAAAATTCAGGGATCGGCCGGGCGGGAATAATGGTGGAAACCGCATGTTTATATACCATTTGCTGTTTTCCTTCACTGTCAAGGATGATGGTAAAATTATCAAAACCTTTTACGCTGCCACGTAATTGAAAACCATTAACTAGATAAATTGTGACCGCAATTCCTTCCTTGCGGACTTGGTTTAAAAATGCGTCTTGTAAATTGATTATCGGTTTATTCATCGTTTTTACCTCCATCAAAAAAACTCGTCAACTAATCTTATTCGACATCCCTATCTAATCTACCTTCAATATAGTTTAAAATATCGCCAAAAAATTCCTGTGAATCCCCTGAAATATTGATCCAATTTTCAACTGGTTCCTTTCGAAACCAGGTTAGTTGACGTTTGGCATAGTGTCGCGTCTCTTGTTTAATCGAAGCGACCGCCTCTTCCAGAGAAACAGCTTGCCGTAAATAACTACCGATCTGTTTATAACCCAAACTTTGCATCGGTTTTAATAGGGGTGAAAATCCCGATTCCAACAAAGAAAGAACTTCTTCAATTAGGCCGTTGCCGATCATCCGATCTACCCGAACTTCGATCCGACGGTATAATTCATCCCGGTCACGGTTTAAAAATAAATAGATTATATTATATTTAATACTATTGATTCTTTTTTGCTGGATCTGTGAAATTGGCATGCCGGTGTTCAGAAAAACCTCAAGAGCCCTAATCACCCGGCGGCAATCATTGGGATGAATTTTGGCGGCCGCTTCTGGATCAACTTTAGCCAACTGTTGGTAAACATATGTAGGGCCGAACTGTTCGGCCTGTTCCTTAATGTTCTGTCGTAATGCTGGGTCTGGTTCTCCCGGTTCCAAATTATACTCTTGGATACATGCCCGCATATAAAGCCCGGTTCCGCCAGTCATCAAAGGGAGTTTTCCTCTGGCATAAATCGAAGCCACCGTTTGTTCGAAACATTTTTTATAGTCGGCAACCGAAAAATCTTGGTTTGGTTCGACTAAATCGATTAAATGATGCGGTACCGCCTCCCGTTCTTCCCAGGTTGGTTTGGCGGTCCCAATATCCATCCGCTTATATACTTGCATCGAATCAGCGGATACAATTTCCGCATTAAGGTGCTGCGCCAAGCTTAACGACAATTCGGTTTTACCAACAGCAGTCGGACCCGCCAGGATAATTAAGGGATTCATCTTTAACGCCTTAGAAATTTCTTGGCTAATTCTTCATGGCCAATCCGGAAAATTGTCGGGCGGCCATGGGGGCAAGTATAAGAATTATCGCATTTAAAAAGATCCTTTACTAATGCTTCCATCTCTAAAAGATTAAGGTTATCCCCGGCCTTAATGGCTGTCCGGCAAGCCATGGTGGTTATGAAAGCTTCTTTAATTTCGGCCGGATTTTTGAAAGTCTCAAAATTAATAAATTGGTCAATCAGATCGACAATGATTTGTTGGTAATTCAAATTTACCAGGGTTAACGGAACGCTCCGCAAAATAATGGTCTGGCCCCCAAAGGTCTCGATTTCAAAACCAAGATCCGCAAATAATGGCACCCGGTCGGAAACAACTTTGAACTGAGCATGATTTAGATTAACCGTTTCCGGTATTAATAATGCTTGTGATCCAAGAAACTCTTTGTTCCGGTTCATGTAACGTTCGAACAAAATTCGTTCATGGGCGGCATGTTGGTCGATGAACAACAACCCTTTTTCATCTTGAGCTATGATATAAGTATTTGCAACAGCTTTGGGAAATACATAAAAATTTTGAGCAGCTACGATGGGTTCCGCAGCTTTCGGAGCAAATTTTTCGGTTGATTGGTATTCATTTAAAGGAATTGGCGTTTCATTGACATAGGCTACCTCTTTTGGACCGATATTTGCTTCTTGATAACTGATTGCTAAGTTTTCTACGGATTCGACAGGTTTTACAATAGAATTTTGATATTTTAATGCTAAAAGGTCTTCATCTGGAGCAATCCATTCCGAAATTAATGAATTATCGGTTAATGTCTTCCGGATTGAGTGTACAAAAGCTTTAAACAAATCGGAATCATTTGAAAAACGGACTTCCATTTTGGTGGGATGTACATTAATGTCCACCACTTGAGGGTCGATCTCCAAAAATAAAAGTACAAACGGATAACGGGCGATGGGCAGTAAGGTATGGTAAGCCTTTTCAACCGCAGCGCTCAAAGTCCGGCTGTGAAAATAACGGCGGTTAACGAAGAATATTTCGTTTCCCCGGTTGTTTTTGGCTATCGACGGTTTGCCGATATAACCGCTTATTTTAAAAGAGTTTTCTTGATAATTTACCGGGATCATTTCTTTGGCAGTTCCGCTACCGAAAACCGCAACCATGGCTTCGTAAAGGTCGCCTTTTCCGGGAGTGAATAATAGTTCATATTCGTGGTGCTGAAGACGGAAGCTAATCTCCGGGTAACCCAGGGCCAGCCGGGAGATGACTTCACTGATATAATTAGTCTCGGTAGGAATAGTTTTCAAATATTTTAATCGGGCCGGAGTATTATAAAAAAGGTCTTGGGCTTTGATGGTGGTCCCGTCGGGAGCGCCGATATCCTTTACCTTCTGAATTAGGCCGCCCTTCACTTCAATCTGAGTACCAAAATCTTGCTCTTTAGTTTTGGAAATTAATTCGAATTGTGATACTGCTGCGATTGTAGCTAAGGCTTCACCTCGAAAACCAAGCGTACTTAATTTCCAGAGGTCATCCGCAGAATTAATTTTGCTGGTAGTATGACGTTCAATAGCCAATACGGCATCTTCCCGTTCCATCCCGGAACCGTCATCGGTGACCCGGATTAACTGGCGGCCGCCGTTTTTAATTTCAATCTCAATCCTGGAGGGAGAAGCATCAATCGAATTTTCAACTAATTCTTTAACAACTGAAGCCGGACGTTCGATAACCTCCCCTGCGGCAATTTTCTGAACCGTAATCTCATCTAAACGCCGTACTTTATTGATTGAAATCTCCTCCTAAATTATCTTTAATAACTTTATCGTCTGATCTTTACAAAAAATTAAGTCCACAAGCTTGTGAGTTACAATAATTTTTAAAATGTAAAGCTATATAGGATGAAATAAATTTCTTAACCAAGATTTGCATTCCTAAAGCCGAATGCAAATAAATCAATTTCGTATTTATTTCATCCTATTACTGCTGTAATAAGTTGAATTAAATTCATTATTTTTTTCATCAGGTCCGGCTTTAGGGACCTGATGCATATTTGAAATTTAATTCAACTTATATATAGGATGAAATAAATTTCTTAACCAAGATTTGCATTCCTAAAGCCGAATGTAAATAAATCAATTTCGTATTTATTTCATCCTATTACTGCTGTAATAAGTTGAATTAAATTCATTATTTTTTTCATCAGGTCCGGCTTTAGGGACCTGATGCGTATTTGAAATTTAATTCAACTTATATATAGGATGAAATAAATTTCTTAACCAAGATTTGCATTCCTAAAGCCGAATGCAAATAAATCAATTTCGTATTTATTTCATCCTATTACTGCTGTAATAAGTTGAGTTAAATTCATTATTTTTTTCATCAGGTCCGGCTTTAGGGACCTGATGCGTATTTGAAATTTAATTCAACTTATATATTAATAGAACATAATTCTTTTTATTTTTCAGGATAATCCGGATTGCGTAATTTCCGTTGCCATTCGTAAAGCAAGTTTAAAGCTTGTAAGGGGGTGGTTGAGGCCAGATCAACCGCTCCGAGTTCATTCAGGACAGTTTCCTGTCCCAGTGGGAATAGAACTAACTGTTGCATGGATTTTTCAGGGATCGGCGCCGGATTTTCAAACTCCGTTGCTGCATTAGTCTCCAGGGTTTGCAGGATTTCCTTGGCCCGGTCAGTAATTTCAGCGGGTAAGCCCGCCAATCTTGCCACCTCGATGCCATAACTCCGGTCGGTTTTTCCCGGAGCAATCTTACGGATAAAATTAATCTCTTCCCCCAACCGTTGCACTACTACATGATAATTTTTAATCCCATCCATCTTAGTTTCAAGTTCTGTTAATTCATGATAATGGGTGGCGACCAGCGTTTTACAACCGATCCGGTTTTCGTTATTAATAAACTCTACTACGGCCCAGGCTATGCTCAAGCCGTCAAAGGTGCTTGTCCCACGGCCGATTTCATCTAAAATAACTAATGAACGTGCGGAGGCATGGTTTAAAATATAGGCCACTTCATTCATTTCCACCATAAACGTGCTCTGCCCGGTGGCCAGATCATCCGATGCGCCGACTCTGGTAAAGACCCGATCAACCAAGGATATTTCCCCTTGTTTAGCCGGAACGAAACTTCCTAGATGGGCCAAGATCACAATTAGAGCCACTTGACGCATGTAAGTCGATTTACCGGCCATATTCGGTCCGGTTATTACCAAACAACGGCTCTCTTGTTGATCCAAAACCGTATCGTTCGGGACAAACCCCCCGGTGGGAAACATCCGCTCTACCACCGGATGCCGGCCGTCGATGATGATGGTTTTTCCTGTTTCGGTTAAGACAGGCCTGACATAATTATAACGGACAGCCACTTCGGCTAGGGTAACCAGTACGTCCAATTCGGCTAAAGCGGCGGCAGTAGCCTGAATCTGGTCAATGAATTTCAGGACAGCCTCTTTCAGTTCGGTGAAAATCTGATATTCTAAGGCAACGCTTTTTTCATGGGCGTTAAGTATCTGGTCTTCATATTCCTTTAATTTTTGATTGATAAAACGTTCGCCATTGGTTAAAGTCTGTTTCCGGATATAATCGGGAGGCACTAAATTGAGGTTGGTTTTGGTGACTTCGATATAATATCCGAAAACCTGGTTATAGCCGATCTTCAGTGATTTGATCCCGGTACGTTCCCGTTCCTCTTGTTCAAGCTCGGCTACCCAACGCCTCCCTTGGGTGCTGGCGTTGATTAACTTTTCCAATTCCGGATTAAAAGAAGGCCTAATCATCCCGCCTTCTTTGATTGTCAGCGGAGGATCGTCTTTAAGCGCTGTTTCTAAGATACCGGTAATCTCCGGGAGCGGATCTAGAGCTTCATAAATAGCTTGATTTCTCTGTTCTTTGGCCTCGCCCATAACCTCTTTTAACTGGGGTATCATTAATAGGGATTGTTTCAGGGCCAATAAATCCCTGGCATTTGAAGAATTACTCGCTAATTTACTTAAGATTCTTTGCAAGTCGTAAGTTTGTTTTAAATATTCACGGACTATTTCCCGTTTCTCCAAACTAAGGGTAAATTCAGCCACCGCTTTTTGGCGTTCCAAGATAGCCTTTAAACGGGTCAGGGGTTGTTCCACCCAGGAGCGAAGCAATCTGGCTCCCATCGAAGTCACCGTAAGATCAAGAATCCCGAGAAGGCTACCGTTTACTTCTCCGCTCCTGATGGTCCGGGTCAATTCCAGGTTTCTTCTGGTGGAAGGATCCAAAGCCATAAATTCACCGATTTGATAGCTAATAATTCTTCGCAGATGAAGTAAGGCGTGTTTTTGGGTTGATTCCAAATACCGTAATAATCCGCCGGAAGCCATGACTGCGGCTGGCAATTCCTCGCAACCGAACCCGCGTAAGTTTTGGACTTGGAAATGCTCCGTTAAGCTCTGGTAAGCGTTATCATATCGGAAATCAGCCGCCCTTCCATAGGTGTAGGTGGTTTCAATCATTCTCTCGAATTGGAAATCCTCTTTCCGTTCTTCGCTCAAATAAAGTTCGGCGGGTTTAATCCTGGTTAGCTCAGCCGCTAATAGTTGCGGTTGGGATTTTGGTAGTTGGGTAGTTTTAAACTCGCCGGTTGAAAGGTCAAGATAAGCCAATCCGAAAAAAGCGTTATCCTCAGCGACAGCAGCCAAATAGTTATTGCTTTTTTCTTTTAACAGCTGTTCCTCAATGATAGTTCCGGGAGTAATCACCCTAATTACTTCCCTTTTTACAATTCCCTTGGCTAACTTGGGATCCTCTACCTGCTCACAAATGGCCACTTTATAACTTTTACCAAGCAGCTTAGCTAAATATCCGGTGGCCGCATGATAAGGAATTCCGCACATCGGGATCCGCTCCGAACCCGATTCGCGGGAAGTTAACACGATCTCGAGTTCCCTGGAGGCAGTGACTGCATCCTCAAAAAACATCTCATAGAAATCGCCAAGACGAAAAAAGAGAATACAATCGGCGTATTCTTTTTTAATCTCCAGATATTGCTGGAGCATTGGGGTTACTTTAGACAATAAGGTCACCTCATAAAAAAAACCGGGTTTTCCCGATAACTTCGACAATCCTAAAATAGATCCTTTTAAAAAAGATCCGATTCAAAAAGAATTTAAATTTATTTAGTCGTTTCAACGATATTTTCGTTGAATGGTTGATCAGTAATAAAAATATATGATTTCGGAGTTGGCTTGGGAATTGTAATCCGAAACTCTGTCCCTTCTTCGTGCTTGCTCTTTAAACTGATCCGCCCCCCCATTTCTTCTACCAACTGCTTTACTATTGCCAATCCTAAACCGGTGCTATTATTCATTGAATAACCGGGTTGAAAAATAAATCCCTGTTTGTCTTCGGGTATCGGCGGTCCATTATTCCAGATTATAAAGTTATAATCGACGTCTTTTTCCCACATGGTTAATTGAATGTTCCGTTCTTTTTGAGGGTGCGCCTGAAAGATCTCAATGGCGTTGCGGATAATGTTCCCGAGGATTCTGGTGATTTTAGCTGGGGAGAGGTTAAATGTCGCAAAATCAATATCGGAGTCGACTATAAAATCAATTCCGTTTTCCCTGGCTTGAGTGGCAAAAAAGATAGCCATCGCCGAAATTGCAGCGTTATCAATTCGAATTGGTATCTCTTTGGAAAAGTCAAGTGAAGCGTTACAGTCTTGAATATAATCTATGATTTCATTATTCCGTTGAAACTGGGCCATTACTCCAATAACTTGGAGTTGGTTTTTAAAATCATGCCGTTGGGAACGGAGGGTTTGGATTAGTTTGTGGCTCTCTTCAAGCTGAAGACGATCCGCTTCGCGAGCCAGTTTTTCTTGGTTGATTAAAGTAAGGAACTGATAAAAAGAGTGAACACTTAAAAGCCAGAAAATCAAGATTAAAAAGACAGCTAATAAAAAAAATAGATTGATTGTACGTTTGAGCATGTCAAAAAAGGACATCTCTAACAGCAATAAGACAAATATACTAATTAAAATGAATAGAAACGCCCTTAATAGATAGAGCTGTTTCATAAATAACACTTCCCGGTATTCGAATTGTAAAATGCTTCTAACGGCGAAAATTTCCCAACTTTTAAAACTAATAATACTGAAGTTGGAACAAGATATTCGGCCAAATTTAAAAGAATCCATTGCAGACCGTTCGTTTCGTTAGAAATCTTGAAACCGATTTTAATTATGAAAGGACAGGCAACCAAGAGACTACCCGCTATGAACGTAATAATACTCAATAATGAACCAATGATACTTAACACCAGATTAATTTTGTTGAAAGTATAAATAAGGATAGCGCATGCGAGCGCGATTACTATCGTATGCAGGATTGGAGGAGCCTGAAAAATAATTTTAGAAATATAAGCAATTATAACAAGTAAAAAAAAGGGAAAGATTATTTTGCTAAATTTTATCGAAACTCCGATATATGCCAAGGCTAGTTGATAATTAATAATCAGAAATAAACATAACAAATAACTGATTATGTCCATAAATACAACCCCCTATATATTAATTATCTGGTATATTAATTATCTGGTTTATAAGTGAGAATTTGTTCATTCGATTAACCATTAAAAACAGCAGTGGTATAAAAAGCTCTCCAATATTAAGAATAATCCAATCTAAATTGTTAAAACTTATAGTAGTAAGGTTAACCCCGAAATTATTCAGTAACGGACATACGATTAATAAACTGCCAATTATTATTATAATAGTTATTAGGGATGCGCATAAGCTCAAAATGAAACCAATACGATTAAATAAACAAGTAATAATAGCGCAGATATTCACCAATATTATTGTATGAACTATTGGTGATGCCTTGAATACTATCTTTGATATAAATAATAACATCGAAAATAGGAGAATCGGGAAGACAGTCCGTTTAAAAGGTATGTATAAGCCAAGAAATGATAATGCCGTATTGTAAATGATATAACTGGCAATTAAAGTTAAAATAATATTAATCAACAGCCACAAAATACACCCACTCCAAAAAAAACACTAAGGATTATCCTTAGTGAATATAAATATATTACATTTTACCATATTTTTAAAGATTTTACTATCGCATTTTGGGTTCATAGCCCCAACCATAGCAGGCAAAACCGGAACTGAGAGCGACCACCAAAACCACTAGAGCCGCCAACAACAGATACAGTTTCTTCATTGACCAGCACCTCCTCGTTTTGAAATTTGGTCGAGCCATTTTACTACATTGGTGCCCAAAGGCGATATATTTATGATCGAGATCGAAAACCCGATCAGAGCACCCGCACTCCAAAGTAGAAAATTCTCAAGAACGAATATCGTTGAAATTATTAGTAAAAAAAGAGCTAAAGCCTTCCTGCCGATAGTTTGTTTGCGACTAAAAGCCCGATAGGACGGGGCTAATTGAACGGTAAGAATAATTAAAAGGTCAAGCAATAACAGTAATAGAACAACTGGGGCTGTCAACCATAATTGATATACTTGACATAACCAAGCCCCGCCTAAAACTAACGCTATACTATAGACTAGGCAACGAAAAAAACCGGATAAATGAGGGCCTCCGATGATAAATTTCATTAAAAAACCGGTTAAGGTAACTATTACGGTTTCATGAAAGACACCCAAGACGCCTCCCAATGAAATCATGATCAAAACCGAGATCAACATCACCATCATTACTTCTATGCCAAAACAGATCTTCTTAAGCTCAGACTCTATGCCGGCCTGTTTGCAAATATGGGTCCCCATTTGGTCTGCAACTTGGGAAATGGTAATCAAGAAAATCACCCCTTTATAGGCAAATTAAATACAATTAAAGTAAATTAATACTTAAATTAACTTTAATTACTGTAATTAACATCTCATATAAATAATCGGAACAAATTTCCAAGACTTTAGATATATTTTAAAAAAAATTTCCAAAAATTTTAGTAGTTACCACAAATGGAAATAAGAAACCCAGGTATTCCTGGGTTTCGGTGGTTTTATTTTAACGAAAAGTAATTATAGAATCCTACTCATACAGGATCAGATCTTCCATTGGTCATGTATGATCCCTACTAAATACCATTGAGCATCGTCGTTTTTCTCAAATACCAGCCTAATGCTTCTCCAATCTTCGCTTTTATCGGTTCCGCGATTGTCCTTTCCAAACTCGACAATGATCGCCCGGGGATATGTATCAAAGATATTACTCGCTGTCAAGCTACGGCCGATGGTTGTATTATAGTTAACCTCATCCGCGGTTGCATAATCACAGTCATAGACGAAATTATCAAAATAATTTTTAGCGTTCATTTTAATTGGCAGGCCGTCTTTATCGCTATACCCCCAGTTGTATTTTTTAAAATCAGCGAAAAAGGATTGGATTTTTTCCCGAGTAAAAACGCGGTCGGAACGGGTGTCAATATATGCAAAGGGAGATAAGCGCACCCTTTTTTCAGGGTGGACCAAAGCAGCCAATTTTGACATATCCCGGTTCTTAAGGGCGGTTATAACTTCATATTCACGGCCGGCAAGGTTATCCATGAAAATTTTATCGGTAGCCGGGGTTTGGTCATTTTTATTTTTGGATTTTTGGAACACCGATTTTCCCAAATCTTCCCTTAAAAAAGAGAGTTCGCCCTGGAGCAAATTGATTTGGCGCTCCAGTTCCTTTCTTTCTTTTTCGGCAGCTGATTTTTGCCACCAATAAACCTGACCGCCCACAATTAATGAAGTAGCGATGACGATAATTAAGACTATCATCCCTGTAACCAACATCATCTGTAGGTTTGTTTGATTAGCGGCCTGATTCATGATTAAGCCTCCCTAAAATTTCTCAGTTTAATGAGTTTCACGTTTTAAAACGATAAGCCGAGTTTAAATCCAGCTCTTTGGTTTCATGTTTGCCAAAACCCAACTTTTTCATCATACAATACTCCCTGACAGCCGGCGCTAAAGCGTCCCGGCTTTCGGGAATACCTTGAAATCCACAACTGTGAGTATCGAACTTCCAATACTCCAAAGTATCTTGATAAATATTAGCCATAATAAAACCCGGCCTTTTACAAGTGTTTGCCGCCCCAAAACCGCCGTTCCCGACAACTACGGCCCGGTAATCATATGCTCCGTGCCTGACGGTCTTATGGGCGAAAAAGTGTTGGTGCCCCATGATTACCAAATCAACACCCAGCTCGGCCAGGAGATGGGAGAAGTTCAACTGCATTTCATTGGAAGGGCTATAACCCCAATGATGGTCATGAAAATAAACAACTAACCAAGTGTGAGGGTTAGAAATTACATCCTTAAGGGAATTTAAGTATGCTTTCAAGTAATTTAATTGGCGATAACCCCACTCATTCCACCAATCAATTCCGCGGCCGGAACTATCGGCTGTTTCGGGAATCGCCAACGAAACCATAACTACATCGCCATAGCGGAAAGTATAAAACAAGCCCTGTCCGGTCCGGTTAAAACTGCCGTCCGCCGGTAAATCAAAATTACTTAAATAGGATTTACGCCAGTTTTCCAAAGGCCTATTATTGCCGTTACCTTTCAAATCGGCATTACCTACAGCGGGATAAACCGGAAGCCCGCCTAAAACCCCATAATACGGAGGCCTTTGGAAGGCCTTGTTTTTAGTTTCTTTGGCTTTTTCACTGTTAGCAGAGGTCCAACGGGGAGCGTTGCTGAAACTACTGTTTAAATAAGCATTATAAACGTTGAAAAAGAAGGGATCCATGGCATTAGGGGAACCCCCCCAATGGTTTTCCAAATCACCTGGTGCTACCCAAAAATCAGGGCTGTAATTACGGACTACGTCGTGAAAGAGGTCAAAGACATCATAAAAATAGTCAGGTTTACCTTTGCCTGGACCCAAATCGCCCATGGCCAGGAACCGGATAGCTTGATTCGATTGGGGAAGGTTAGCTGTTTTAAATGAAATATCATTGGCTAAAGTTAGATAATCAGTATCTTCTTTGATCAATGCTGCGGCCGGATCGAGCGTATCCGATTTGATACGGTAATGATAAACTTTACCAGGTTGTAAGCCGGAAAACCTTACCCGGAATTGAATTACCGGGCGGGCATTCGAAGAAGCCAACTGAATCTCGTTTTTAACTTTGATATTTCGGCCTTTGAGGCTGTTAATCCCCTTACTATATACTGAATCGTAGGCCCAAGAACAGTCGCTTATTTCAATTCCACCTTGAACCGAATACTTAGTACCATTGGCTATGGGAGTTTCACGGGGCGCTAGCAAAACCTCTGCCTTGATGGAATCGATTACGGCCTCAGGATTGACCCCTTTGGGAAGGCTGACTCTCCAGAGCACCGTAGCCGCATCGGTAGTTACATTTTGAATATATGGCGGCCGGTATATGGTATCATATGCTTCATAATTAAGGCCGGATTTCCCGTTCCATTTGATGTTCCAGGTTACCGGATGATAATCGGGATCAAAACCGAGCTCCCCGGGATAGTAAACCCCGGTAATTTTATGTAGGAAGGAACTTGAGAAACCTCCGGTTTCAATCGACCGTTTCAAGATTAGGGAATCCGAATTGATTTCCAATTCCAAACTGCCTTTCCCAGCCCTTTTCCCTTTGTTTAGGTCAGCCCAATCGCATTTTATTGAATTCCCATAACAAGTCCCTTTAAAAACGGTGACCCAATTACGTTTGGAGTGTTCCCCCAGTCCCCAAAAGGCTTCGCCGGTTTCACGCAAATAATAAAAACCGGAGTCATCACTGATCCACCCTCCGGTAAGGCTATCGGCCTCGTTAAAACCAGTGGTTAAAAATTGGTTTTGGTTAAAAACCGGACTGGCAAAAAGGCTGATCATGTTCTCTTTTTTCAATTCGAAATCTTTGAAGTTACCTTCTTTCATCAGCGAAATTAGCTTATTTCCTTTTAAAGATAGAATTAGTTTTCCATAATCCCTATTCCCGCTCTTAGGGGTATTGACCCATTCCCCTTCAATACTGTCCCCGATTATCACTCCCTTGAATACATTAAACCATTGTTGATTTTGGTGTTCGCCTAGCCACCATATGTCATTATCAACTTGGCGCAAATAATAGGGAGAGCCGTCAATTGTTTTCCAAATCCCGCTTAAGTCCAAACAATCACCTTCTCAAGCTGTTGATAGATTTAGCTATCTAGAAAATGCTATCGATGTTTGTCGATCCACGTCAATCCCATTTTCATAATTTCACACGGGTCAATTGGAAATTGACGTGGACGACTACTTATAAATCAAATCAAATAAGCGGTTAGCCATATCCAAATCCA
This sequence comes from Bacillota bacterium, assembly GCA_023415835.1. GTDB lineage: Bacteria > Bacillota > UBA4882 > UBA8346 > UBA8346 > JAAYHS01. The sequence goes on along the minus strand of JAEZJK010000111.1, from coordinate 14,147 downwards.
GTTCTTTCAGGATTTTATATTCTTGCAAAGCTGAATTACGATCATCCAAACTTAAGAAGACTATCCCAATACTATAATGAGCTTGAGGATCGTCAGGGTTAATCCGGATTGCTTGTTTAAGGGCCCCAAGCGCTTCTTGGTATAAACCTAGATGGCCGTATGCAATACCCAGGTTTAAATGGGCTTCGGCATCATCAGGGCTGATTTTGATAGCTTGTTTAAAGGCATTAACCGCATCTTGAACCCGGTTCACCTTGCCAAAGGCTACTCCAAGGTTGAAAAACGCCTCAAAAAAATCCGGTTTAAGTACGGAAGCCCGCCGGTAAGCTTCAATTGATTCTTGAAATTGATTTAACCCATCTAAGGCGATTCCCAAGTTATAATGAGCTTCGACAAAATTAGGCTTTAAACTAATAGCCTTTTTAAAGGCAGACACAGCTTCTTGATGATCCCCTAACTCATCATGGCAGTAACCGATATGAAAAAAGGCTTCGGCGAATTTCGGTTCTTCCTTGACTGCTTGTTCAAAACTGGAAATTGCTTTCGCATATTTTTTAGTCAACATCAGTGAAACTCCGGCGGAATAATACTGTTTCGCCGGAGGAAGGGTTGGTTTGGTTTGAGTGGTTCCCCATTCTAAAAGGTTTTGAGGTTTTCCGGCGCTTAGTTCGATAATCCGTCTGCCGGGAATTGCAAAATTTAAGTTTTGACCTTCTACCATTTGAAAAGTGGCGACGCCGATTACTTCTCCCTTAAGGTTAACCACAGGGCTACCGCTAGATCCTGGTGAAATCGGAGCTGAAATTTGAATAATCTTTCCGAAAATTGGGATTTCCCTTACTGCTGACACAATCCCATCGGAAACCGTTTGCTCGAGGCCTAATGGATTGCCGATGACCACCACCCGTTCTCCGACCTCGGGAAGGGAAGCGCCAATCTCCAAAAATTTGAGCTGATTTTTGGGGATGGCTGCTTCGATTTTTAAAATATCTCCATCTAGATCCTCAGCAATAATTTTAGTTATTGGATAAATCTTGCCGTCGATGGTTTTAACCTCAGCGCGGACTGCCCCTTCCAGCACGTGGCGATTGGTAATTGCTTCCCCATTTTCATTTATGAAGAACCCGGTTCCCTGGCCTAATAATTTACCTTCCCAATCGTAAGTTAACACAACAATAATCGAAGTCTCAATTTTCTTAATAATCTCGGGCAAACTATCTTGGGATAGTACTGAAAAGTTAATAGCCATAAAGGAAAATAGGCTTAGGCAAAATATCAATTTCAGCTTCAATTTCTCACCCCTAGCGATTACCAAAACCAAAACATTAATAAAAACAAATGAATTAATAATGATTTCGCTGATTGGCATGTATTTCCTGCCTGGATTTAAAAATAATAACATAAGGGGGCTAAGGGAAGGTGAAAAATAGAAGTTGAAGGTTTGAAAGTCGAAAGGTTAAAGAGTGGAATCAGTTTAAACGACAGAATCCTGGTTTAGAACACGGTTTATTTCCTTACACAATTCTTCAATTTTATATGGTTTAGAAACCATTCCGCTGAACCCATAACTTTTACAATCTGACATTACCGGATCATTGGAATAACCGCTTGAAACAATCGCCTTAACAGTTGGATCAAGCTCACGGAGGAATGAAATCGCCTCTTTACCCCCAATTCCGCCTGGCACAGTAAGATCCATAATTATCACATCGAATGGCGCCTCGGTTTTTTGGGCTTGTTTAAATAGTTCTAATGCATCTGCACCATTTTTTGCCGTCTCAACACAGTAATCCATCTGGTCGAGCATCTCTCCGACAAGCTCGGTAATATGCGTTTCATCATCCATTAGTAATATTTTTTTACCTTTTTGATTGGGCTCTGGAATCAACTCTTGCACCGGACTATTCTTTCCCACGGCTGGAAGATAAATTGTAAAACAAGTGCCGACTCCCAGCTCGGATTGGACATTAATAAACCCGTTATGCCTCTTGATAATTGAATAAACAACCGCCAAACCCAAGCCACTTTCCTTCTGGCCAAATTGATAGTAGGGATCGAAAATTCTAGTTAATTTTTCATTAGATAACCCTGGCCCATTGTCTTTAAAAGTTATCTGAATATAATCCCCGAGGGATAATGGTAATAAATCCTGATTCGTGACTGAGATATTTTGAGCGGCAATTTGAATCTTTCCATCACCGTGAATCGTCTGAACGGCATTATTGGTCAGATTATTAAAAACTTGACTGATTTGGCCTGAATCTATCTCCACTGGCCATAACTGCTTTTGAATTGAAAAACTACATTCTATATTAGTCCCTTTAATGCCTAATTCAACTGTTTCCATTAATAAATCCACTAATAAGGCAGGTTTCTTAACCGGGGCACCTCCCTTAGCAAATGTAAGCAATTGTTTAGTTAAAGAAGAGGCTTGGTTTACTGCATCTTCCATGCCGTTTAAATATTTATTGGTGTCCCTGCCTTTTTCTTGCAATATTTTAACCAGCTGAATATTTGCCAAAACAACCGATAAGATATTATTAAAATCATGAGCGATGCCACCGGCAAGGTTCCCAATAAACTCTAAACGTTGAGTCCGTTCAATTTCTTCTTCCATACGCCATTTTTCAGTTATATCCCGAAAAACCACTACCACTCCGGTGATATTTCCATCTTTATCATGGATCGAAGCCCCACTATCTGTAATTACCCTTTGCCGGCCATCTTTAGTAAATAAAAATGTATGTTCCCGAAAATCGAAAGACTTAGCATGATTAGTTTCCTCCTGGTTTGAAGTGTGATAAACAGTGCTTAGGCTTTCTCCAATGGCCTCTTCCAACGCCCAACCTGTTATTTCTATGGCCGCATTGTTCATAAAGATAATCTTACCGTTGATATCGGTGGCGATTATCCCGTCTGCAATTGAACGTAACGTGACATCCAAGTTTTCTTTTTTGTTGAAAATGTTATTTTCGAATATCAATTTAGTTGGTTTACTTGAAGTCAGTTCACTGACAATTAAGATAATCCTATTATAAGTATTTGGATTTAGACGGACTTCACAAAAACAGGAAGAAAGGGAGAGCATGAAACGTTGAACTTTTCCAGTTTGATTTAATATTCGCAAATGTGATTCAAAAAGTTCCGCACTGTTAGGTATTAGCTGGCGAAAGTTTATACCTGGGGATAGATTGGCAAATAAGTAGGAGGGAATTTTCAAAGGGGCAATTTTTTCAAGTATTAATCCATTGTTATCAATCTCCAAAACCAAATCAGGAAATAAACTTGAATTATCTTCTTCCCTAACTCCGGTTAAATCGGAATTTAGTTTATTTTTAGATCCCATATTTATTCGGAGCCTCCATTAAAAAAACTAATCCTATATATATCAATAAAAATAAAATATTGCCTTAAAATCCTATTTTTACCTATGAAACTGCAAAAAAAATGATAATTTGAGTAGTCAATAATTTTTTGATTTAGATTCAAAATATGGATTGATTTGCTTAATTTTCTTCAAAGTTCCATTCAATCTTAATTAAGCTACTTGAATCAAAATAAAAACGAAGTTTAGCAAACCCGTTTGAGTCGTTAAATTCATATAGATCTTTCTCTTTGAACGATGGCGGGCCGAGCACCCCAATAATATATTCCTCGGTTACCCCAATATTCAATCCATATTTTACTTTAAATTTTTCATTTTTGATTAAAATTCTAAGCACCAATTCTTTTTCATCGGCAGTGGCGTAGTATATTCTAGTTTCTAAACCATCATAAATCAAGTCATATAATTTATCGCTAATATCAGGCCGATGCCGGCTTATAATAGAATTTTCAACAATTTTTAGAGGTTCGCCTAAATTTTGAATAATCTCATTTTTGGTTTCACCTAAACGAAAATCTAACCCTTCATAAATAACTTCGTCGATCCGTTGTTGATGGTTGTTGATCCCTGAATTAATGAACCCAGGGGTTTCAACCTTGTTTTTAGTATCCGGCAAACTCTCGTTTAAGGTTAATTTATTTTTATGAGGTTTAAAATTCAATTCTTTCAATAATTTAATCTTGGCATTACTTTCACTATTATTTAATGTATTATTAATATAAAAAATAATTAAAACCACGCAAAGCGCTAAAGAGATATAAAAAATCAAATATTTATTTACCCTCATCAAATCAGCCTCTTTTCAAACCTATGCAAACTGAGAAATAAATTGAATGTCAGCCAATTTTATTATCAGTAATACCGTCTAATTCCAATGGATAACTTGATTTAAAAATAGTTATTAATTACACTTAAAAATAATTCAATTTTTCTCTAAAATTTCCTGCAAAACTACTTCTGTAAATTTGTATTATCCAAAAAAAAATTGTAAATATAAATAAAAACCCCAATCAAATATTAGCCGTACGGATCCGTTTAATCAGTTCAGTAGTTGATATCCCAACAACCAAAGGAATAAATTCAACTTTAATACCGAACCGGGCTATGGTTTCTTTTTCCGGCAAACTTTCCAAAGTGTAGTCCCCGCCTTTGACATAAACATCGGGTTTAACCAATTTCAACAAACGGGAAACATTCTTCTCATTAAAGATAATAACATAATCGACCGGTTTTAGGGCGGAAACCAGTTCGGCCCGATCTTGTTCGGAAATAATCGGCCGCGTTTCACCTTTTAGGGAACGCACTGATTGATCACTGTTGATCCCGACAATCAATAAATCGCCCAACTTTTTTGCTTCATAAAACGTACGTAAGTGCCCCACATGTATTAAGTCAAAACAACCATTGGTTAAAACAATTTTTTTATGGCCGGAATGCCATTTTTGAATTTCATTTATCAAAGCCGGTTCTTTGATGATCAAGTTTTCAATCTCCTTTAATAGCCAATATTAAGTTTAACCCTCAATAATCAATTGAGCTGTTTATTTCATTTAAAATATAATCCAAGTTAATGGCAGAAACAGAATCAAAGATAAAATCGGCATTTCCGACTCTTTTTTGGGGACCGATTCCGATCACATGCATCTTAGCAGCCAGGGCAGCTTCGATTCCAGCTGCGGCGTCTTCTATAACTATACAAGCAGGAGGCTTAATCCCCAGGCAGTTGGCGGCGTGAAGGAAAAGATCCGGGGCTGGTTTGGCTAGTTTGACACTATAACCATCGGAGATGCTGTCAAAATAACTTTCTATATTAAGGCTTTTAATGATTAGTTTTGTATTCTTACTTGAAGAAGCGATAGCGATTTTAAAGCCTTTTTCTTTTAAGAGATCGAGCAAATTTTCGACCCCAGGCAATAAATCAGCGGAGGTCATTGTTGCGGCTAGTTCTAAAAAGTATTCGTTTTTTTTCTGCATCAACCGTTGAAGTTCTGTTGGTGATAAAACCCGGCCTTTAAACAAAAACGCCAAAGAATCTTCCCGTGATAACCCTCTCAAATGTTCATTGATCTCCCGGTTAAATGGAATTTTTTCCTCTAAAGCGAGTCTTTTAAAAGATTGATAATGCAATTCGACTGTATCGGTAAGCACTCCATCCATATCGAAGATAAAGGCTTTGATTATATTGATAAAACTCACCCCGTAACAAAATTAAGAAGTATTGTTCTGATTAATATTAACAATTTCTACTGTTAAATGCAAACTATACTTCAATCATAACCCGGTTCTTGATTCGGAAAGCCCTTTAAAATAGTAATCAACCAGTTCCGGGTAGCTGTCTAAAGAACGGATGCCTTCGGGAGTTATTTGATAAAGACCCTTAGTCACCCTTTCGAACCAACCGTAGAAGTTTTTTTGAAGAATTGAGCTTGTTTTAGTACCAGTTCCCAGATTTTTTAATTGCCGGGGTGAGAGCGGCCCGCATTTCTTCAGATAGCATGCGATTTGAATTGCATTTTCCTTATAAGCGGTCATTAATTTTCGGCGTGTACTCCCCCCGATATTAAAATCGCCATGACGGTTGTTTATCTCCGCAATGACACCGTCACGTTTTTTTCGGTTTAATTGCCGGCTTCGTTCATGATCAAACGGTCCCGGCTCTAAAACAACTTCTACCCTTGGGCCGCTTTTTAAAAAAGATATTACTAATAACCCCAGTCCCAAGCGGCGCACCAAGTAACATATATCTTTCCATTTCCTTGAGAAAATCCCTGTTTTAGGCATGGGTATTGCGATGTAAACTGCATCTGCTAGCCGTTGACGTTTAGCAGCCTGAATTAATAGCGTAGCATTAAAACCACTCTTCAGTTCAACCACTAAAAGCTCTTCCTCTTTTACTGCGGTGATATCGCAGTTTTTAACCTCGCTATTAACGGTATAGCCTCTTTTAATTAAAAACTCGCGGATTGGATTGAAAAGGTCGGTTTCGGAAATTTTCGGTCCTGTTTTTGAGTTTGATTTCCTCATTGATTAGTAAAATTCCCTTCAATAAAGTCAACAATTCAGATGCGCAAATTTAGTATTATTTGAGCTGGTTCCATTAAATCCCAGATTTATCATTTTGATACAATATATTGATAGGCCAATCTGTGCTGAGCACCATATGTGGTAATTTTTAATTTCCAAAGAGTTGGATTTGAAAACCAAACAACCGAATTTCAGATTGCAACTTTATAAAAGGGCTTTTTCCAATTCTTGAACCGTTCCGGCAAGATATTCAGCTCCAGCTGCCTTTAGTTCGTCCTCCGAACCAAAACTATAAGTTACTCCAACTGAACTAATTTGGTTGTTTTTGGCCCCAATGATATCGTGTTCACGGTCTCCCACCATAATAATAGAATCTTTTGAGAATTGTGGAACTTTAGCAAGTACTTCACGGATCACTTCAGTCTTGGCCACTCTGGTCCCGTCGAGATTACTGCCGACAACTAGCTGAAAATATTCTTTTAACTTGAAATGTTCTAAGATACGCTCGGAATAAATGGTTGGTTTGGAAGTGGCCACTGCTAAAAAACGGTAATCTTCATTAAGCTTTACTAATAACTCAGGGATTCCCGGATAGACATAGTTTTCAAACAAACCTTTCCCGGCAAAATATTCACGGTAATATTGAACGGCTTGCCAGGCTTGATGGGAATTAAAACCGAAATAATTTTGAAAAGACTCTTGTAATGGCGGGCCAATGAAAGGGACTAATGTTTGACGTTGGTCAACTATGATGCCGAATTTGAGGAGCGCATATTCGATGGAATTTAAAATGCCTTCTTTAGGATCGGTAAGGGTTCCGTCAAGATCGAAAAGGATTGCTTCGTATTTAGACATTTTTAAACCTTTCTTTACTTCTTTATTTTTCCGGATATTATAGAAAACAATTGAACATGTTTAGATTCAAAGTTATAATAAAATATCAGTTTTGATGATTCTTTTATAATATATCATAAAAGGAGCGCTGATGAAATGATAGTCGCTGCCGATGGAAGCGGAGATTTTTCAAGTCTTCAGGAAGCTATCAATACTATTTCCCCGAAAAATAATAAACGTATCACAATTTACCTTAAAAATGGGGTCTACCACGAAAAAGTGAAGATTGATCAACCTTACCTTAGTTTAATTGGTGAAAGCGCCCTCAACACCATCCTAACTTTTGATGACCATGCTAAAAAAATGCTTCCCAACGGTGAACCGATGAATACCTTCAATTCATATAGCATTTACATTGGCGGTCATGATTTTATTGCTGAAAACATTACTTTCGAAAACTCCTCCGGTGATGGAAGAATCGTTGGGCAGGCAATAGCGGCATATGTTGACGCTGATCGGGCCGCTTTTAAAAACTGCCGTTTTATAGGCTGCCAAGATACACTTTTTACCGGACCGCTGCCGAAAAACCCGACCCCGTTAGGGTTGAATCTAATCCATCCAACCTTGGGAAGCGGTAAGGAGGAGTATAGCGGCCAAGTACGTCAATACTATCAGGACTGCTTAATCCGGGGTGACGTTGACTTTATTTTTGGCTCTGCTACCGCCCTATTTAACAATTGTGAAATCTTCGTCACCGACCGGAAGGAGAGAATCAATGGTTATATTTCCGCCGCTTCCACCTCTCCCAGGCAACAATTTGGGTATGTTTTTATGAATTGTAAACTAACCGGTGACGCCGGACCAAACACAGTATATCTAGGCCGTCCGTGGCGGGACTTTGCCAAAGTCGCTTTTATCAATTGTTTTATGGGAGATCAGATCATTCCTGAGGGTTGGAATAACTGGGACAAACCCGAACGAGAAAAAACAGTATGCTATGTTGAAGCCAATAGCCAAGGTCCTGGCGCCAACGACTCTGCCAGGGTTAAATGGTCAAAAATTATATTCCCTAAAGAAACTGAAGCCTACAATATCACTAACATTTTAAAAGGAACAGACAACTGGGAACCGGAGGATGTGTTTTTATCGTAATTTGACATCCCTCTCCATACTAATTAAAGATTTAAATGTATTAATGGTTGTTTGGACAAATAATTTGGCATATAAACAAATTTTTTTTAATAGCAGGAATTCCCTAGATTTTGTCGTAAATATTTTATTACTATAATTTGGGAGGTATGAAAGTGAAAAAAATTCTAGTTCTTACCCTAATCTCGCTTTTCGCTTTGACCAGCATGGCTTTGGCCGCTGACGTGATTGTCGAAGGCGAAAGTTTCATCAAAGAAGAAGGTGGTAGTTTACAAAAAGTAGGCGGCCGTGTCGGCGCAACCGGCGAAATGATTACTAGCTGGGACAATAAAGGCCACGCCGTTGAGTGGGAAGTCGATATTCCAGAAGCCGGCAGTTATAAGTTAGTGCTTCGGTTCTGCAACGGCCGTAATTGGGTTACATACCGCGACGTAATGATCGATGGTAAATATCCCAGCGAAGCCTTTAAGAAAATTGCCATTAAGCCTACCGGCGGATTTGCTAAATCTGCAAACGATTTTATCAATCTCACAGTTTCCGACGCTCAAGGCCAACCGGCCCTGGTTGAGTTGGCTAAAGGGAAACATGTAATCCGCATCGGCAACCTTGGCGGAGATGGCGATAATGGCGGCACCGGCATGGATCGCTTTGGATTCCTTGGCAAAGATGTTGATCCGAGTGTTTTAGGGAAAAGTAATTTTTAATTAATTGCGAAAAGCAATTAAAAAAAAGCCGGAGGCTAGAGATTCCGGCTTTTTTTAATGCCTGCGTTATTTTTTAGTATGTACTATAAAACCTTCAATGATGAAATTTTCATTATTGAAGGTTTTTTGATCATCAATACCCTGTCGTTGATACCTCTAAGTAGCTGTATCTCCTGCCTATAATTGACCCTTTTCTTAAAAACCTCTTTTCAACCTTTTAAAACATCTCCATGCCCATTCAGGTATTTAGTGGTTGAGTGCATTACAAGGCCTGCGCCAAACTCGATTGGTTTGGTCAATACCGGTGTGGCTACAGTATTATCCGCCACAACCATTGGGCAGTATTAGTGTGTTATGGTACAGAAAGCGGCAATGTCGGCAATAGGCCAAAGGGGATTAGATGGTGTTTCAATCCAGACGATTTTGGTCCGTTCCGGAATCATAGCGGCTACTAATGATTCCGGATTATTATCAGCTAACTGTGTAACCTTTAATCCCCAAGGTTTGGCGATCCGATCGAGATAATTGTTTCTTCAATAAACACAACCAAAAAAACAAACTCATCGGTGGCATCCCCTTAGACAAACATCCGGGATTGGCATCTTTATTGGAGATTCCCTTGATAATCAGGACAAGTAAAGGTAAAATTAGATTGCAAAATCATCAAAGAGACGTTAATGGTGAGGAACTGGTTTTTGATTAAAATATTAATTATAGGAGTGATTATGTTTTCTTCAATGTTTATGATCAATTTTGCTGCTGAAGCACTGGAATACCAAACCCAGGCAATCGATTCCCCCGACCGGAGTATCCCACTGTTTTATGAAGCCCTTAAATCTAAGATGCAATTCAGCCTTGGCTGGACAGACTCGGTTAAAGATCCTGTCGCTTGGAGAAAAACAGGTCTGGCAAAAGCATGCGAAATTATGTTACCATACGAAGACAAGACACCTTTTACACCTAAAGTCATCGGCCAGATCGACCGTGGTACATATACAGCAAAAAAGGTTGTTTTTAACATTAGCGCCGAAAGCAGGGTACTGGCGCTCCTTTTGGTGCCAAAAGGTAACGGTCCTTTCCCTGCCGCCCTTTTCCTCCATGATCACGGCAGTAAATTCAATATCGGTAAAGAAAAATTCGTTGAAACCTGGGGCGACGAAGCGCGATTGAATTCTTCCCAGGAATGGAGCGCCAAATACTTTTCCGGTAAATTCCCCGGCGATGAACTGGCTAAAAGAGGTTACGTTGTCTTGTCGATAGATGCTTTGGGTTGGGGGGACCGGTCGGTTCCCGGGTTTAGAACCGACTCACAACAGGCCCTGGCGTCTAATCTTTTTAACCTCGGCACTTCCTTTGCGGGAATCATCGCCCAGGAAGACGTTAGAGCCTCCGAATTTCTAGCGAGTTTGCCCGAAGTTGATGAAAAAAAGGTGGCTGCCATCGGTTTTTCCATGGGTGCTTTCCGGGCCTGGCAAGTTGCAGCACTTTCAGGATCCGTTACGGCGGGGATTGCTGATTGCTGGATGGCCACTATGCCAGGGCTGATGGTTCCGGGCAATAATCAATTAAAAGGGCAGTCGGCTTTTTCCATGCTCCACCCATATATAGCCCGCTACCTTGATTATCCGGATGTTGCGGCTCTCGCTGCGCCAAAACCCCTTCTTGTTTACGCTGGTGGAAAGGATGGCTTATTCCCGGTCGAATCTGTAGACGAAGCTTTCACCAAAATGAAAAAGGTGTGGTCGGCCAATAAAGCGGAAGGCAAACTTGAGACCAAAATATGGTCCGATCAGGGTCACATTTTTGCAAAAGAAATGCAGGATGAGGCCTTCGATTGGTTGGATAGGCAGTTTAATAAATAATCTTTAAATATTTAAATATGAGATAGGCCGGGATTTCAAATCAGCAATGATTAAAGAAAACCCGGCCATTTTTATAACCTTTAATTAACCGACATTCATAAAAGCCAAGCCGGTCCGATATCTCGCAATCTCGGAAACACTCCTAAGTGTTATCGGATGGGGCAATATTACTACTCTCATAATAAAAATATTCAATTCAGTTTTGTCTTTCTAAATAAGAATATCATTATTATAGCTTCTGAAATTAATAGTGTTGAGTAGATAATGAATCCCAGGCTATACCCAGAGAGTTCTCCGATTCTACCTACAACAAGCGGACCAAAGAAGAAACCAATTCCCCAAAAAAGATAATAGGCGCCAGAAATAGTTCCTTTGAGTGAATTGGGTACGACCTCATTTAAAAAAGCCATGGATGATAAATAATATACTCCTAGTCCAAGACTTGCAAATGTTAATGCAATTAGGATCCACTGTTGACCTAATCCAGAAAAAGTAAAGATACCAATAGCAGCTATTATTAAACCAAATATCATAAAAATTTTTCTACCCATTTTATCGGAAAGGCCACCAGTAATAATTTGCGAAAGACTTATTGCGACATAAAACAAGGAGAAGAACACTCCCACAAATGTTTGGCTCACTTCTTTAATATTTAGTAAAAAAGCAGGGATAATTGTAAGAAAAATTCCATACCCAGCCCCGTATAAAGTTATACCAACAAATACTATAAATGTACTACGTTTGAAGATGACCTTTGAAATCATTTTAAAGTTCATTGAGTTCGTAATATTTTCACTCTTACTTTTATCGTTATCAACGGTTAACAATATAATTATTGCACCTAATAAACATGCATTTGCATAAAACAGAAATAGTTGATTATTAGTCCATACCGTTGAGACAATAATGCCTAAAATTGGACCTATCGTAAGCCCAAAATGGATTGTGGCGTTATAAAAGCCGATAACTTTTCCTTTTGAGGCCGGAAATTTGATAGACAATAATGCTGGAACCAATGCCCATATTGGTGCTTCACCTATCCCTTGTAGTGCCCTACCCAGGAAATAATAAATTGAGCTATTGGCGAAATAGTATAATAAACCAGTTATGAAACAGAATAAATATCCCATTACAAAAAAAGACTTAAAGCCAATCTTGTCAGACCAATTTCCTATAGGGACTTGCAAAATTATATAAGAAAGGGCGAATGCGGATGCCAGATACCCTACAGTTGCTCCCGAACCAGTGATATCAATTATTCTTTTTGGTAACAATGCCATAATCATACCGACTCCTAACATCATTGAGAAAACTGCAATATTAACTCCGACAAGCGTTCTCCGACTAGACAATTTGGTTCCTCCCCTTTCACGACACAACAACTCTTGTTATGTTTAATGCAGAAACTTATTTCATGAAATATTTCTATAAAACGAACATGCAAGCCATGTCCGAGTAATGTCTCTGGTGTTCCCGACTCCGCCCGGCCAGCCTAGTCACTTCATAGATTCCGCTTCCCCAGGCTGGCCTTACAGGACTTGGCCGGGCGATTTGGGTCGGAGCATCGGAAATTGCCATTCATTTACTAACCGGTGCGAAGCCTGCAATTCGTTATATGGAGGATGTCGCCCCTCATTCGGCCATCATTCAACCTGTCTTTAGACTATCGCACTCAACCAGTTTTTTGGGTTTGGAACATTGGTATTCCTCGAATATTGACTATTTTTTTGTGACAAGGTTTTCCAGTATTTCATGATAGCGCCTTGTTGCCAACGTACTTGGTTCACCTTTTTTGCAAAAAGAAAGCTCTGCCAGCTTCGGAACAACGCGTTCGACCACAATCTGCCCATCGGCCATTTTGGATTGCAGCGCTTTCAAGGCTTCTTGAAATCGCATGTCCTCTTTTGCCCGGTTATAAAAAGATAAAACATAGATATAAACAAAAAGGTTATAGTTGCGGAATGGGTATTCGACCTGCATGAATAATGTACCCATTCCATAGTGGCAGGGGCCAATCGGTTTCCGGATCTTCCAATGCTCCAGCAAAAACTCCACAGCCCTGTCAAGCGCCGGTTCTTTATTGAGCCATTCGCTAAAGCGGAACGCATTCAAAGCGGTGAGCGTTGGGAAGGGATTAGAGTATTCTGTTTCTGGACCCCGGCCAAAACTGAACTTATTACAGCGCCAACCGCCGTCGGTATACTGGATATCCAAAAGATGCCGGAATGTTTTTTGCAGCCTGGCATCGGAGGCATACCCCATACGGCAAAGCAAGTCGGCGGCGGAGGCGGTATGGCATGGGTAAATACCGCCTTTGGGATACACCTTGAAACGTCCATCTTCCTGCCAAGTACTGAAGAACAATTCGGCAGCTTCTTTCAGAATTGGCTCGGTGGGTTCCATACCCAATTCTAGTAGAAATAATACGCTCTCTAAGGTTGAAAACGGGGCTCCTTTAAATAAGCGTTTGTCAGCTGTGGCCCAAACGTCGGCCCCATTATCATATCTATGGGATAATATTGCTTCAACATCAGTTAAATATTGCTTGTCTACAGCCATTCCGCCGCCTCCATCCTATTTTGCTTCATCTTCTCCTCTATTTACAACAAATATATCACGTAACAACCTGTCATATTCCATGGTGTTTATTGCATTGAAGAAATGTTTTTTTCATTTCTTTTCTTACAAAGTCAGGAGCGATTATTCTATTCCCCAATAATTGCGTCATCTTTATCCTCGTGTTATGATATTTAGAATATATGGCACTTGCGTATAACATTTCTTAAGACATGTCAATCAAAAATCAAAGAATAAATATACAATTGCGATTTAACATACAAAGGTTTAAACTAGAATCGGGGAGCCCCTACGAAACTCGTGAGGCGTCACTGACGGCCTCTGGTGGGTATTGTCCCACTCGGCTCCCTTTCTTCTTTTTTGGGGTTGTTTTACGGTTAGTTTTGATCCATTCTCTTGCGACTCTTGAATCATCAATAGGGGAGCCGGCCAGGCGGACAATATAGGGTTGGCTACTAACCTTTTTTCTATCCGGGTTAAATAGGTAATCATTTCGTTTTAAAACAGCATAGATTCTGCGGCTGAGGGCATTCATTACAAAGCCCATTGCCTTGTTATGATGTTTTTTGAGAACTTCTTTTTGCTTGTAGTAGATACTTGCTAATTCAGGAT
>JAEZJK010000081.1 GCA_023415835.1 Bacillota bacterium | reverse complement strand
AGCAAGTTGAATTTACCTACGCTCAATTTAGGGAAAACCTTATCAATGAAGCAAACATCCTGGCGTTTTCATAATTTTGATTATTATATGGTTATTATGAAAACGCTTAGATGAACGAAACCGCGGTCAAATTTGCTATGGAGTCTGAATAACTCAAATCCGGTTTTGTCTTTGTTTTAGGCCCATAATATTAACCGAGTGGAATTATGTGGGTAACAATTAGCAGATTAAAACAATCAAAAAGTAGGGCTTAAATCGAGTAACATAAGCCACCGCGACAGCGGTTTAGTTCATCAACTCCGTTCCTGCTGGTGGGGTGCGGAATGTGATTAATGATGTTGTGCCAAAGAAGTATGTTCACGTAAAATCGCACCCACATTTTCAAAATCAAGTCTGCGCTGCGGCTAAGTTTTGAAAACGTCAGGAACGGGCGGACGTTCTATGAAATAGGGGCTAAAGACCGCGCATCCATACGCTATTTGTTAAAGGAGGTTTTAGAGAAACAAAAAAAGTTGGCTATATAGATTATAAAAGTGAAGATAAAAACACAGTTCCGGTTGGTAGTCCGGACCTATCAAAAAAACTGTTTTGATAGCAGTAACCTTCCCTCCTGGGGTTGTCCATTCTTCATTATAGTTAAAATTCAGGAGGTAAGGTAAATGCGAGTTTATATTAAATTAACTGTCTTTTTTGAAGAACCTTTTTGGGTTGGTGTATTTGAAAAAACGATAGAAAGCCAATATCAAGTCTATAAACATGTCTTTGGAGCGGAACCAAAGGATTATGAAGTTTATAATTTTATATTGACTAAGTATAACTGCGTAAAATATAGTACACCTTTAGAAACTGATACCCCTTCTGAAAAGTATATTAATCCGAAGAAGCTCCAAAAGAAGATAAGTAGGGAATTAGAAAAAAGTGATATTGGTACAAAAGCACAGAACGCGATAAGACTCCAATATGAAGAAAATAAAGTAGAACGTAAAAAACTATCAAAACTGCAAAAAGAACTTATTGAAAAACAGAAATTTGAACTTAGACAAAGAAAGAAAAAAGAAAAACATAAAGGGCATTAAATGATGTTATAAGAGGCCACCTTCCGTGGTGGCCTTGCCTCCCAGGGCCCCCACTTCATATAACACATAGGGGTGTTTCCGGGCAAAAAAGCCCCAAACACTCGTAGCATTTGGAGCAAGTTGAATATATCCAAACGATAAACGAAATCCCCCTTAAATTTTTGCCAAAAGAGCCGGTTCGGGTCATCTCCCGAACCGGCCCCTTTAGGTTCCTTTACCGCTTCGCCTGAATCCCGAACTCTTTCCAGGACTCTTGCGGCATCTCCAGTTTGATGATCTTCCGGATTTCGGAGGCTATTTCAAAAAGGATGACGCATTCCGCCTCCAACTCGGCGGTCTTCTCCTTCAGTCTGGCCTTCAAAGCTTCCTGCTCCGAGTTGACTCGTTTGACTTTACTATGCTGCTCGATAAAACGCGCCAATAGCTCCTGAGTAAGTCCCCGTTTCGCAAGCCGCTCTTGATTGGCCGCGCATCCGTCAACCATGACGTTGATTTCGTCCATTCTCTGAGCATAAGATAAACTTGACATCATAAAACCTCCTCGATCTTCAATTTCAAATTTTTCCGGCCATAGATCCTAATTATTGTTTTTGAGGGAAAATTTGTATTTATTACTATAACATAACATTAACCGAAATACAATAATTGTTTTCCAATTATTTGGAACTAAGTTTATTCTTTAATCTATCTTTCACTTTTGATATCGTGTTTGAAGTTTATCATTTTGCCCGAGGGGATCTTTTAAGAGTTTTGGGATATTTCCTTCTTGTGATGGGATATTTTATTTACCCGAAGTTATCTTCAGATACTTGATGGTATATTTTATTTCCCCGATGGTATATTCAATTTATCTGATGGTATGTTTCATTTCCCTGATGGATTATTCCATTTCCCTCAAGAAATCTTTACATACTTGATGATATATTCAACTTCCCTGATGGTATGTTTCATTTACCCGGCGGCTTATTACATTTGTTTGGGGAAATGTTATTGTTTGATTTAAGTCTAAAAGCGATCCTTTCGCAATCTTCATTTAAAGATTTACATTATTCAGCTTTGATTACTAAAATTGTTAATCCGTGATTTGTATGGTAAAATGTTATTGTTTGGGCGGAGGGTATGGGAGGGAAACTTTGTTATTAAAAATTTAGGGCTAAGTGATGCGACAAAACAGTCGGAATATCGACAAGATAGTCGGATACTACTAGTCATGTGACATAATGGACCCTTGAGGCCGGCCCTTCGTGGGCACGGCCATACCGGAGAGTATTCGAAGAGGAGACTTTCAGTATAAATATTATTATTACCAGCTCTTGATATTCTATTTAATATTGGGGGAGTTGAGATGAAGTTTAAATTTCAATAGGTAAAACTAAAAAGGTTAAGTAATATTCAAGCAAATCGAAGTTAGGGTTATTCATGGTATTTTACCGGCTTTAACCGGTAGGAAGTCATCAAAGAAGTATATTATTGGAGGGAACTATTCATGGAAACGAATAAAATATCCAAATTTTTAAACCTTGAGCGGGTGATGCTGTTTGGCTTCATCCTAGCTAAACTGGTACTTTCACTGCTGCCAATAAGTTATGGGATCTTCCGGGATGAGTTCTATTATCTGGCAATGAGCAAACGCCTCGGGTTTGGGTATGTGGATGTCCCAACCTTACCCCCGCTTATTTTAGCAGGGACCCGGTTTTTATTCGGCGATTCGTTATTCGCCTTACACCTTGTTCCGGCGTTTTCCGGGGTCTTGTTTCTGATATTGACTTATCTGTTAGTAAAGAAATTGAACGGTAACCGATTCGCGTTATTTTTGTCGCTTACCATAGTGTTGCTTGTAAAAAATTTCGTGGCTATCGATTCCATTTATACATATGACACCTTCAATAAACTCGGTTGGCTATTATTCAGTTTCCTAATGATCCGCCTGATTCAGACCGAAGATCCGAAATATTGGATTTACATCGGAATCACTTCCGGAGTCGCCTTGCTTTTTAAAATCACGATACTCTATCTCAGTTTGGGATGGATCATCGGTTTGCTAGCTACTAAACAACGTAAATTATTATTCCGCCGGGAAGTGCTTTGGGCTGGAGTCTTGGTCTTAATTATCTGCTCTCCCTATCTGCTCTGGCAGATTCAGCACGGGTTCGTTTCTTTGGAGTATTACCGAAACTACGCCGCCGGAAAAGTTGCCAGCTTCTCACTGCCCGGGTATTTATCGACACAGACTGATGATTATCTTATTCCGTTAACAGCTCCGATTTGGTTGGCCGGATTGTATTATTTGTTATTTCATCCGCAAGGCAAAATCCTTCGCAGCGCCGGGATTACTTATTTGGTTATCCTGTTATTAAGTTACTTTACGAAAGCCAAACCGGATCTGATTGTGCCTTACTATGCCATTCTGTTTGCCGCAGGTTGCCTTTGGCTGGGTAACTTGCTGGTGGGCGGAGGCAAACGTTGGTTGCAAGCAGCAATATTTTTATTGGTGGTCATACCCGGGCTATACTTTCTTCCGACGACCCGTCCGATCCTTCCTGTGAAAACATATATCAAGATTTATGAAGCAAATACCCAAGATGTAGAAGGCCATGCATTGCCTAAATTACCCCAGATTTTAGCCGACTGTTTTGGCTGGCAGGAAATGACCCGGAAAGTAGCGGAAACGTATTACTCACTCCCCGCAGCGGATCGGGCCAAGGCCTGCATTGTGGCCAGTAACTACGGAGAAGCTGGAGCAATTGAGTATTATGGAGAAAAGTATCACCTACCATTGCCGCCGGTGAGCGGGCATCTCCAATATTATATTTGGGGTCCGGGCAGGTTTAGCGGGGAAGTAGTGATTACCGTCGGGGTATCATATGATGATGTTAAACATTCTTACCAAGATGTCCGGAAAGGGCCAGTATTAACCAATCCGTATATGATGCCGTATGAAAAAACGAATCCCATCTATGTCGGCCGCAAACCGCTCAAGCGGTTTCAGGAAATTAAGCCCTGGTTTAAGTCGTTTGATTAAAAAGGTTGAATTGCAATATTTCAAAGTTAAGCTCCAAATTATTAAAATAACATTGCTTATATGTAAAGTGGTTTTTAAATAAACAACTTGATATAAAAGATAAGTAATGTTGTTTGTTGAATAAAGGCGGATAAATGATTGCTGAAATTATCGCTTTATTTTTAATGCTAATGGTCCTGATAATTACTTTTATTCGCATAATAATAGCGATCGCCGCTTCTAAAAAACAAACAAGCAAACCGTCCCTGATAACATTCTATTTGGCTTTACTAGGGGTCTTTTTTGCCATTTTAGTTCTCTTATTTGTAGCTTATATTGATTCACTTCCATATATAGGTATCGGGAATTGATTTTGATACGATATTAAACCGGCACTTACCCCATTCCAATGATATATTTAGTTTGATTTTTATTGGAAATTTCAAATATTTTGGCTTCAGGAGGCAAATACAATGGAATTATCATTCGGTGAATTTACAATCAGTACTAATAAAGATCTGATTTCCTTGGATCGGGTAGCCGAATTATTGCAAAATACCTATTGGGCAAATCAGCGTAACAAGGAGACAATCGAAAAGTCGCTTACTAATTCCATTTGTATCGGGGTATACCTACAAGGGAAAATGGTCGGTTTTGCCCGGGTTGTCACCGACTATGCGACCATGTATTGGCTCTGCGATGTGGTTATCGATCCGGAATATCGGGGTAACGGTTTAGGAAAAAAACTTATTGAAACCATCACCGCAATGGACGGTTTAAAAGGAATGATTGGTATTTTGGCCACCCGCGACGCTCACGGCCTATATGAAAAGTATGGCTTCCAGAAAGCGCCGGAGAACTTTATGCGACGCAATGCCAATCCAAATGTCTAAACATATGGGTGGCTAAACCGCCGCCGTTTTGTAACCGGCAACAGTTTAGCCAATGAACTAAACGCTTTAATTAGATTCCCCGTGTGACTTTTCAAAAATCATGGAGGTTCCAAATGAATCATTCATACATTCTCGAAGAAGGTAATTGGAAAGCTAGCGGACTTTATTTTGATCCCGAAGGTAATCAATTTGAAGTTTACGGCGAAACAACAATCAAGCATTTACGGGATGAATGGGTATTGGATGGGTTCATGGAGTTGAAGCTGGCCGACCCGGCCCGGTTTTTCAATAAGTACTCCATCACGCCCCTGCCGGTTGATAAAGACTATACCGGATGGTCTTCGGAAAATCCGGCGTTAGGTAAATTGATCGGGAGATTCATGATTATCGGCGATACCATTTTATCAACCTATTCCTCGGAAAACGGCGCTTATTCCGGCGCTGAAAGCTTATTGTTGATTGATGAAAACACTTATCATAACCGGGGTTTTGCCTTTAACGGCGATGATAAGCTGTCGTCTTGGACAGTAACATTGAAACGGGTTTAGTTTATTGTCACTAAAAAGCGATACGATGATTCAAATCTTAACAAAAGTGTTAAACGGGTTGTTTTTAAAGTGGCCAACAAGATATAAAGATATGATAAAATATGGGGAAACTCCCATTACAAAGTTGATTTTCGCTTCTGTTAACTTGTTGATCAATGCTTTGGAAGGATAACCTCTGTCAAACAAGATTAAGCCGTTTTTCAAGCCATATTCTTGTAATTTTTGAATATGCCGATAAGCAAGGTTTTCTGCGTCGACTTCGTATCGTTCAATAATGGCGTCAATGGCTAGCGGATTCTCCGGTCCAGGTTATTAATTCCTTAATCCGATCAAGGATAGTCCGGCCTAATTCCAGTTTGCTCATTAAAGGGAACTCCTCAACCTTGCCGGAACGGTCGATTATTTTAACAATATTGGTTTCGACATTAAAACCCGCGCCTTCTTGAGTCAAATCATTGGCCACGATCAAGTCCAAATTTTTGTGGGCTAGTTTCTCTTGGGCATACTCCAAGAGTTTTTGAGTTTCAGCGGCGAAGCCGACCAAAATACGGTCTCCTTTTATTTTCCCCAGTTCCCCCAGGATGTCAGGGTTTTTCTCCAACTCTAACGTCAGGCCGGTGTCGGCCTTTTTTATTTTTTCAGGTGAACGCCATTTGGGTCTAAAATCTCCAACCGCCGCAGTCATGATGATAATCTCCGCCTCTTGGAAACCATCCAGGACCGCCCGGCGCATTTCGGCGGCGGATTCGACTGCAATAAACGAAACCAAGCCATAAGGCATTTGTAGAGCAACCGGTCCGGAAATTAAAGTCACCCCAGCCCCCCTCTCCACGGCCGCTTCGGCTAAAGCATATCCCATTTTGCCGGAAGAGTGATTAGAGATAAACCGTACCGGATCAATCGCCTCCCGGGTCGGACCAGCTGTGATTAATATCTTTTTCCCGGAAAAATCTTTAGCCCCGGTGAGTGATTTGACGATCTGATCGATAATCGTTCCTACAGGAGCCAATTTCCCTTCGCCGATATCCCCACAGGCCAGCCTACCGGTTTCCGGAGCAATAAACCTAACACCGTTCTTCTTTAACTTTGCGATGTTCCCTTGGACGATCGGATTGGTATACATATTGGTATTCATCGCCGGCGCTATTAAAACCGGGGCTTTAGTAGCCATTACGGTGGTGGAAAGGAGATCATCGGCGATTCCATTGGCCAGTTTGCCGATAATGTTAGCGGTTGCGGGAGCGATAACCAGCAAATCCGCTTTTTTAGCCAGGGAAATATGTTCGATTTCCCAATTTTCAGGCCTTTGAAACATATCGATGGCTACCTTATTTTGACTAATGCTTTGTAAGGTCAGGGGCTTGATGAATTCGCCGGCCGCTCGGGTCATGATCACATCCACGTTGGCATTTAACTTCTTAAGGCCGCTGACAATGTCACATGCCTTATAGGCGGCAATCCCGCCGGTTATTCCCAGGACCACATTTTTATTTTGAAGCATCGAACCACATTCTTTCTTCGCTATTTTCTAACTAGGAATGACTTACGCTATTACGAATCGCTTCTTCCAAAGCATCGGCGGCTGCCACGCCAACCAGGTCGACCAATACGGTATCGGGCAAGGAAGGTTCGATTCGCTCGCCGTCTAAAGATGAAAGCGCGAAAACTATGTCCCCGTCCAAACTGGTATGTACCGGATAAATCGCCCGGGCCATCCCGTCGTGGGCTAGCTCGGCAACTTTCATCAGTTGAGTTTTATTCAATTTCACGTTGGTGGCGATAACGCCCAGAGTGGTATTTTGAGGCGAAAAATCGATTAAGCCCGATAATCTCTTTAATTCCTCGATATCGCTATCGTATAATTCCAGCCGCCCCTTTTCAGCGCATAAAGCACTGCGGTCCATTACATCGCCGACGGCATTGGTTACCACAAAAGCTGCTACAATGATATCTTTCGCCACAGTTTGGGCGGCGATACCAAAACCGCCCCTTCTCTTTTGGCCTTTAAACCATTTCCCGATAGTGGCCCCGGTCCCGACGCCAACCTTTCCCTGGACTGTATTCTCATATGAGCTATACCCGGCAGCCTCTATTCCAGTAGCTTTATTGGGTCTCCGATCATTACCTTCTGCTAAGTCGTGAATCACCGCGCCGGTTACTCCAGGAACCAGTCTGCCGCTGCGGCGGTTGCCGATGCCGTGCGCCTCCAAATATTCCAAGACGCCGAAAGCCGCTTCCAGTCCAAAGATGCTTCCCCCTGCTAAAACCACCGCGTGCACAATTTTACCGGCTGATTTCGGGTCAAAGGCCGGAGTATTAAGGGTTCCGGTACCGGAACCTCTAATATCAATACCTATTTCAGCGCCGCTTTCCGCGATAAAAACTGTAACTCCGGTTAAATCCTCCTTATTCGTATAATGTCCAATTTTTATCCCTACTCTGCGCAATAACCCGTTATTAGTCAAAAATGTCGCTCCTTTTCGAAAAATATCCGCCTTTTTCCTAGTAATTAACGCCGATACTAATCAATTAAACTCACTTCAGATTAGATAATTCTATACTTGATTTCGATTAATCCTGCCAATCAACGAAATTTCAAACAAGATTTTACCATTCCCGTGAATAATTATCCCAAGGAATTTTCAGGCAAACAATTTCCGGCGTATAACCGCAATCAAGAAGCGATTGAAGCGTCAATCAAAAATTCAATTTATTTCAGGGTCTATCAATGCAAAATGAAAAGAAGTTTGGAATTGTATCCTTCTGATTAACATTTGCCTAAGACAAAGGATTTACCCATCTTGGCAAAGAAAGGAGCTTTATCGAAAAATCTTCAACTAAGAAGGGGACCCTCATGAAAAAAATTAAACTTGGCATCGTGGGATGCGGGTTTTTGGGTAATATTATCGGCGATGCATGGCGGAACGGTTTACTGGACGAATATGAATTTATCGGTTGTCTGAGCCGGACCATGGAATCGGCGGAAGCTTTGGCGGGAAAAACTCGGGCTAAAGCTTGCAGTAATTTAGAGGAATTGCTGGCATTAATGCCGGACTATGTGATTGAAGCGGCCTCCCCCGGTGTGGTGAAGGAGATCGCTGAACAAACGCTGCGAAACGGTTCCAATTTGGTAATCCTGTCCATCGGGGCCTTCGCGGACAGGGAATTTTATGAGAAAATCAAAGCAACAGCCAGCGAAACAGGCGTCCGGGTGCACCTGGCCTCCGGGGCAATCGGCGGTTTTGACGTACTGCGCACCACAGCGCTGATGAGCGGGATCCAAGCGAGCATTACCACAGAAAAGGGGCCTGCCTCCCTCAAGGGCACTCCCATATTTAAAGAAAGCCTGATGACGGAGGCGGGAAAACGCGAGGTCTTTTCCGGCAGCGCCAAGGAAGCCATCGCCCTCTTCCCAACCAAGGTAAATGTGGCGGTGGCCACCGCCCTGGCCACTGCCGGTCCGGAAAAAACCAGCGTCGCCATTCGCAGCGTCCCCGGTTTCCAAGGGGATGATCATAAGATCGAAGTAATTGGCGAAGAAGTCCACGCCGTGGTGGACATATACTCTAAAACCAGCGCCATCGCGGGATGGAGCGTAGTGGCGCTCCTCCGTAATCTGGTCTCACCGATTGTCTTTTAAAAACAGCCAGATCGGGTTACTTGCCGCTACAAGGAAACTCTTTCCACCAATTCAAATAAAAACCGCGCTCCAGGTTAAGCCATAGGCAATACCACTGCAGAGCGCGGTAATTTTTACATCCGAAAGGCCGGTTGCGATGGCACATGCTTCGGTTAAGGGCATTGACTTCTTCCCATGATTTATTCATATACCGTAAATAATAGGCGCCGCTGAACTCGCCGGTGCGGTCGCATCCGGCGACGCAATGGATATAGATAACCATCGGCAAACTTGTCTTTATATGCAAAACAGGCTTCGCGCCTTCAAGCCATTTCCGTAACTGCTCCACCCGGCTGGGCAGCCGGTCGTTCAGCCATCCTTCCAGATTACTGGCCAGGTAGTCCCTGTTTACGGTCAACGCCGGGTCATTAACGCTCAATCCGGTGCCATTCATCCCCCAGACTTGAATCAAACCGAGTTTCGGGTTGGTTTGAAAAAACTTTTGCTCCACCATAATCCGCCGGGCATCTACCGGATTCTCGATATTTAGCAAATTAACATCAATCAAATAAAAGGAAGAAGGCACCTTGACCCCGGCTTTTTCCCCGGCATTAATTATCGCCCGCTTTAAACCGGGGTAATTAAAAGCTGAAGGCCGTCCTATCTGGGGCAACCCGCCCCGGAATAAGAAATTAGGACCTACGGAGTCAATATAATGAACATTGGAGACTTCCTTTACGAACAATTGGTCGCGGAGGCCGGTAAGGTTGGAGAAGGTTACCATTAAAAATGCGGCGATTCCGAGTAGAAGATAAAAATAAAATCGCTTGGATGGGATTGCGGGTTTTATTTCCCTAGGTCCCTTGCTCCGATCCGAAGCGGGATCCCTTTGCCCCGGCCAAATTCTTCCTTTTCCTCTGAACACTTTAAGGATTATATTGTCAATATTAAGTGACCCCCTTTCGTTTTGGCTTCGGATGAATAACATCCGATCCATTTGGAGTTCACTATGGTATATTTACAAATCCCCAAAATATTCATGGATTTCGCAACTATTGGCCTATAGGACTCGAAACCTTTTTAACTTAACCTAAGGGCCGTTCCTCCAAGGCGTAATTTGTATGGTTTTCCAACTGCCGAATCAAAAATTCATGTCCATACCGACTGCTTATAATATCCAAGTTGAATATAATCATGGCCGATGGGCCAAGCTGGCGGGTTGGCATTCGCAACCGATTTAACTAGCGCTAATGAGATGCATTCTTTTTTAATAAACCGGAATCGCCGGATCCCAGCCATCATCTATCTCGATAAAGGTTTTAAAGATATTTTTTATGTTATAACTTGTGGTACGCATCTAGCAGGTTGATTATTTTTTCGGCTCGCGTTATGTGATCTTCAAGATACTCAAGGTAACGGTCTGTTATATAGTTAATTTCCAATTCGTTTCTTTTCAAAGATAGCAGTTTTGAGGGTTTTTCCCCCAGGTTCGCTTCATTTCCAAAAACGTTCAACAAAGAAGCAGCCCCCGATGGCGGGTTTTCAAATCCGGCCCCTAATTATTATCCTTTTCATTTTACCAACAAAAAGGTATTATTTAACCATGAAATCATTTAAACAACTATACCAAAAACTGCCTCCGGAATTTACCGAAAGCTTGTCCGCTCAGTACCAGCCGAAAACCTATCAACAGATTCTCTCCGGCTTCATGGTCGAACGCCCGGTAACCCTTAGGGTTAACCGGCTTAAAACCGATATCCGCCGGGTGATGGAGGTTTTTCGGAGCCAAAATATCAAACATGAGCGGGTCGGTTGGTATGATGACGCCCTGATTATCCGGAACAAAAGCGAAAGGGACTTTGAGACAAACGAGCTTTTCCAGGAAGGCCATATCTACTTGCAGAGCCTCTCCAGTATGATCCCGCCCCTAGCCTTAAATCCCAAACCCGGTATGAAACTTCTCGACCTAACCGCCGCGCCGGGCAGTAAAACCACCCAACTGGCGGCGCTGATGGATAACGAGGGTTATATCCTGGCCAATGAATTGAATCAAATCAGGGCTGAACGCCTCAAGTTCAACATCGAACGCCAAGGCGCCAGCATCGTTCAGGTCAGGGTGGGAGACGGCAAACGTCCCGAACCCCATTGGAATGAATTCTTTGATGCAGTCTTACTCGATGCTCCCTGCAGCGGTGTAGGCCTGTTTGAAATAAGCCATTCCCTAACCTACCGCGGGTGGTCCCTGCGGACAGTTAACCAGTTGGCTAAGGAACAAAAAAAATTGATTGAAGTTGCGTTTAGGGCTTTGAAACCGGGGGGGATTCTGGTCTATTCGACCTGTACCTTAATGAAGGAAGAGAACGAGGCAAATATTGATTGGGCTTTAAAAAGATTTGATTCTCAATTGTCGTTGGATGAAATCGGCTTGACATTGGCAAATGCTACTACCCAACCGGTTCAATTCGATAATCAAAGCAACTCCGCTTTGACCATAATCCCAACCGAATTATACGAAGGTTTTTTCATCGCCAAACTCCGGAAACGATAACCTTTAGCTTTAACTTTAAACTTCGAACTTTGTACTTTGTACTTGGCCTCTGTATGAGACAGTAATTGATAACAGCGTAAGCTATCTAAAAAGTCCTATAAATCCTGTTTATCCTGTCAAATAAAAAACTTGTTAGACAGATTTACACGGATTAACATGATTATTAAAATCAACAATTATTAGAGGCGCAGCCTTAAACTTTGAACTTTTAAATAGAGGCCCCGCATGAACCTCTCACAATAATCTCGGTAGGTAAAATAATGTTTTTTTCTTGAGGGACCTTGCCTTCCATTAATTGAAACAATTGATCGGTAGCTATCTCACCCAATAAATTAATGGGCTGGCTGACCGTGGTTATTCCCGGGACAAAGTATTCATAGAACGGGTGATCGTCAAAAGAAGCCAAAGCCAAGTCATCCGGGATTCGAATCTGTTCCTCCTTAACGACTTTAAGGACCCCGGCGACTAAGTCGCCGGCTGCGGCAAAAACCGCCGTAATCCCCGATTTTTGGTGAATGATTTCTCTACAAATCTGAGCCGCTTCTTCCGTCCAATATGAGCAATAGTAAATTGCCTTCGGGTCTAAATCCGCTTCGGCCATCGCCTGCTTAAAACCTTCAACCCGATCCTTAACACTTGGGTAATGTTCGGGTCCAGTCAGCATCGCGATATTTTTATGGCCGAGCCCGATTAAGTGTTCCGTCATTTTCCGGGAACCGTCAACATTGTCAACATCCACATAGTAATGGGAAATATTCGGGCCTTTACCTACCATGACAAAGGGGAAATCTTTAAACATCAACTCCACCAATTGTTTTTCTCCCAATTGTTCGGCACCGATCACCAGGCCGTCAACGCGTTTCCCTCTTAATATGGAGCGATAGGCCGAGTCTACATCCTCTTCCGAACGGGCGGTTGAAAGTAGGATATTATAATCGTTAGCTGCAGCCTTCTCGGTTATTGTAGTAAGCAAAGTGGGCCAATAGGCGCTGGACATGGAGTAGTTGCCGGTATGGGGGATAATCACTCCGATATTGTTAGAACGCTTGACGGCCAATCCCCGAGCCGAGGCATTAGGCTGATAATCCAGTTCCTTGATGAGTTTTAAAATCCTTTTCCGGGTCTCCTCGCCCACCCCGGGTTCGTCGTTAATCACCCGTGAAACGGTGCCTTTCGAGACCTTGCCCAACTCTGCGATATCTTTGATGGTAATGGCCATTTATCCACCTCAAATTAATCATGGCGTCTGTAATTCGGAAATCCCGGTTAAATAATATTATAACAGAAAAAAAACCAAATTAAGGATCAACTATTTCGTCATTGAATCGGAGCTATGATAATTAGCCAATCGCTTAACCGTTTCCATACAGGCGCGGCCATTATGGTAAGGGCATTTCCATGGCCCAACCTTAGCATAGGATGAATTCGGCTTACCATCCTCCGACACCTCCCCGAACCATTCGCCATTGATTCGATCAACCAAATACCGCTCGATGAAACTCCATATTTCACAGGCTGCTTCGAAAAAGTATTCTTTGCCGCCGCCGATCCTCCGATAATCGTAGTCTGTAATTTATTCCAATAAGGATCCCAGGGAAGAAATTCGCAGACAATTTTAATATCCGGATTTTTAGCCATAAAAAGGTCGGCCAATTTTTGAAAATCCCTTGCTTCTTCAGTCCCGGCCCATCGGGTGTATGTAATCGTAGTAACTTTCGGTGCTGCGGAAACGATCATTGTGGTAACGATCATTATGAATAAACCAATTAACAATACTCTCCGTTTCATTTGCTTAATCCCCCTTTACTTATTCCCTTGGAGGATACGAACGTATTTTTCGGAATATCCCTCCCTTCAGTCACCTTGCTTAACGATCCTGGTTAGATTTTAGAGTTTTCTTTGATATAATCGATTAATTGGTCTACTTGGGTAAAAGTTAAACAAGTTACGGTATCAGCTCCACCGTAATAGATGGCGATCCGGCCGGTAGGGGCATCGCATAAGGCCGCGCATGGAAATACTACGTTCGGCACATCTCCAACGCACTCATAAAGCGTTTGGGGGGACATCAGGTAAGGAGCGGTCCGGTAAATGACTTTCCAAGGTTGATCAATATCAAGCAAAGCCGCCCCAAAACTATACACAAATCCGTTACATGAGGTTAATACCCCATGGTAAATCAGGAGCCAACCCTCGGTAGTCTCAATCGGAATCGGCCCCGCTCCTATTTTAGTAGATTGCCAACCTTCGGTCGGCCTCATCACCAGACGGTGACAACCCCAATGGGTCAAATCCGGACTTTCGCTATAAAAGATATCTCCGAAGGGAGTATGCCCGTTATCACTTGGCCGGCTCAACATAGCATATTTACCATTTATCTTTCTGGGAAACAAAACACCGTTCCGGTTAAAAGGGAGAAAAGCGTTTTCCAATTGGTAAAACTCTTTAAAGTCATAAGTATAACCCAAACCGATGGTTGGATAGCCTTGGTACCCGTTGCACCAGGTAATATAGTAGCGGTCTTCCAACCAACAGACCCTGGGGTCATACCTTCCATAAGTATACTCGCCAATTTCAATGTCTTTAAAATTAAACTCAATGGGTTCATCGGAGATGCGCCAATTGATCCCGTCATCACTCCAGCCGCTATGGATTTGCATCCGCCGTCTTTTATCATCGCAGCGGAAAACACCGGCAAATCTTTCTCCAAACGGTACTATCGCGCTGTTAAAAATACTATTCGATGATGGAATACGGTTTCTTGGTATTATAGGGTTGTAACAAGAGCGCCAAAATACATCATGACACTCTTTCGGCCTTTCTTCCCATGGAATATTGGGTAATGAAGGGCCGACTATTGTCTGCCGTTTCCCTTGATTAGTTGCAATATTAATTATCTTATTTGTTTTAGCCATCTGTTGCATTCACTCCTTGAATTTAAATTGCATTGATAAACCGGTATAGTAATTATATTATAAATTGGAAAATATAGCAATGTTTGTTCTAAAAAATAAGGCAACTTATTTGAGACATGGCACTACATCGATGTTTTTTAATAATTAACTCTGAATGCTCTTTTTTAGGAAACCGGTTTAGTAAAATATACGTACTAATACATAAAATATGAATCTTGCATAATAATTATTAAAATAAAAAGACCAAAGCGTAGCTGCTTTGGTTTTTATCT
Source organism: Bacillota bacterium (assembly GCA_023415835.1). Taxonomy (GTDB): domain Bacteria; phylum Bacillota; class UBA4882; order UBA8346; family UBA8346; genus JAAYHS01. The sequence continues at coordinate 470 of JAEZJK010000081.1, read as the reverse complement.
TTAAACTCACATCTCTATATCAACTTTTCGATAAGTCCTGTCTACTTTTATTCTTAATAAAAATATGTTTGATACGGGAATTACCCGACTCTCTTACTTCAATTTCAAATTTTTTGAGACTTTTAATCAATAGAGATAGCTTGGCGAAACCGTAATTTCGAGCGTCAAAATCCGGTTGTTTTCTTGATATTAAACTGCCCACCTAAGCCAGGAAGGCCCATCCGTTCTCATCGGCAACATCATTGATCGAAGAGGCTATCAAGTTGATTAATTCCTCCCCAACCGCTGATGTACCGCTTTTGGGATCTTTTTCAACTACATTTTCTTTAAAATGGTCATCCGGCTCAAGCTCATCATCTTTAACTGGAGCATTGATTATTTCAATATAAATAAACCTATCACAGGCAACAATAAAAGCGTTTGGTGTTTTCCGCTCGCCGATTCCAAATACCTTCATCCCGGCTTCTCGT